>NZ_JBMWDP010000024.1:0-72296 GCF_049545505.1 Stenotrophomonas sp. NPDC077421
CGGCCACGATCGGCACGATGTGCGGGCCCAGTTCCTTGTCGCGCAGGGTGATGTTCAGGCTCTGCACGAAGGCCATCGTGGTGGAGTAGCTGCGCTCGCCGCTGCTCTTGAGCAGGCGCTCGTAGGTTTCCAGCTTCGGTGCGTTGAAGCTCTTGGTGGCCTTGCGGCGACGCTGCGGCAGGTAGCCGCCCAGCGCGGCGCGACGCTCCTGCAGGTACTGCACTTCCGGCGAATCCGGGCCCGGGTGGTAGAACGGCACCTGGCCGTCGGCCAGCTGCGCGTCGGTGACCGGGATGTTGAAGCGGTCGCGGAAGTGCTTGACGGCTTCGTCGTCCAGCTTCTTGGTCTGGTGGGTGGGGTTGAGCGCCTCGCCGGCGCTGCCCATGCCGTAGCCCTTGACCGTCTTGGCCAGGATCACGGTCGGCATGCCCTTGGTGTTCACGGCCTGGTGGTAGGCGGCGTACACCTTGTGCGGGTCGTGGCCACCCCGGTTGAGGCGCCAGATGTCGTCGTCGGACAGGCCGGCCACCATCGCCGCGGTTTCCGGGTACTTGCCGAAGAAATGCTCGCGCGTGTACGCGCCGCCGAAGGCCTTGCAGTTCTGGTATTCGCCGTCGACGGTTTCCATCATCAGCTTGCGCAGGACTCCGTTGGTGTCCTTGGCCAGCAGGGCATCCCAGTAACCGCCCCACAGCAGCTTGATGACATTCCAGCCGCCGCCACGGAACACGCCTTCCAGTTCCTGGATGATCTTGCCGTTGCCGCGCACCGGGCCGTCGAGGCGCTGCAGGTTGCAGTTGACGACGAAGATCAGGTTGTCCAGGCCTTCACGGCCGGCCAGCGCAATGGCGCCGAGGGTTTCCGGCTCGTCGCTCTCGCCGTCGCCGATGAAGCACCACACCTTGCGGTCGGACTTCTCGATCAGGCCACGGTTTTCCAGGTAGCGCATGAACTGCGCCTGGTAGATGGCGGCCAGCGGGCCCAGGCCCATCGACACGGTGGGGGTCTGCCAGAAGTCCGGCATCAGCCACGGGTGCGGGTAGCTGGAGAGGCCACCGCCGTCCACTTCCATGCGGAACTTGTCGAGCTGCTGCTCGTCGATGCGGCCTTCCAGGAACGCGCGGGCGTAGATGCCCGGGGCGCTGTGGCCCTGGATGAAGAGCAGGTCGCCCGGGTGGTTGTCGCTCGGGGCGCGCCAGAAGTGGTTGAAGCCCACGTCGTACAGCGTGGCGCCGGAGGCGAAGCTGGCGATGTGGCCGCCCAGGTCGCCCGGCTTGCGGTTGGCGCGCACCACGGTGGCCATCGCGTTCCAGCGGATGATGGAACGAATGCGCCATTCCAGTTCGGCGTTGCCCGGGCTCTTGGCCTCCAGGGTCGGCGCGATGGTGTTCACGTATTCGGTGGTGGGAGAGAACGGCAGGTAGGCGCCCGAACGACGGGTCAGTTCCACCATGCCTTCCAACAGTTGATGCGCGCGCTCGGGGCCCTCGACATCAATAACGGCCTTCAGCGACTCGATCCATTCCTGGGTTTCCACAGGATTCGGGTCGTTGTTCAGCACCTCGTTCAACCAGTTCATTTGCGCTCCCATGACCGCACGCACGCGCGCGACTGTTTTAGATTTCTAGCCGCAAAGTGTAGCGCACGATAGGCTTTGCGCACTTCGCTACGCCTGCGTATGGAAGGGCGCGGGGCTGTCCTGGCGGACAGTGCGCGACAGCGCGCGGAGGGCGGCAAGCAGGTTCCACACGCACGCTGAGCATCGGCGAAGGCGATGACACGGCGGCGACGGGAGGACACCGCTGGACAGGCCGCACGTGGGGAATGGCTGTTTTTCAGGCATGCGGCGGGTGTGGGTGGGCCGGGCCCCTGGCCGGTGGGGCGTTGGCGGCCACCGTGGAACCTGGCGCGTAATGGGCTGCCCGCGTCCACTGTTCCATCAGGCACACGCACCGTCGCACGGCCGAATGAGCTGAACGCATCCCTGCCGCGCGTGCGCCACTGCTGGCTTGCCGAAGGTTTTCGATATATCGTTCCGTCACTTCATTCGATATATCGAAATGACCTCTGCCCGCGATCTCGACCGCCCTGCCCGCCCGCTGACCGCCCGGCCCCTCAGCCGTGGCGACCTGCGGCTGCTGGTGCTGTCACTGCTGGCGGAGCAGCCGCGCCACGGGTACGAGCTGATCCAGCTGATCAGTGACATGTTCGTGCGGGCCTATACGCCGAGCGCAGGCTCGATCTACCCGGTGCTGGCGCAGTTCGAGACGGCCGGCTGGGTGAACGCGGTGGAGGATGGCGGGCGCCGGCGGTATCGCCTGAGCGCGCTGGGCCAGACCCACCTGGCCGCGGAGCGCGAGGAGGTGGACGCGGCGTTGCAGCGCGTGCGCCACAGCGCGCGGGCGATCACCAAGGCCAACCTGCCGCCGGTGGTGCGCGAGGCGCTGCGCGAGCTCAAGCATGCGCTCGGCCTGTGCCACGGGCGCTGGCAGGACGACAGCGCCGCCGAGGTGGCGCAGGCCCTGCGCGAGGCCGCCGCGCGGGTGCGCGAGCAGGCGCGTTGATCCCCCTTCTTCTTTCACGACCCAGCCAGCCTCCGCCCGCCAGGTCCACCCTCCCCTTCGCCGCCGCGGCGGCACCGAAACAGGATTGCTCCGATGGCTTTGCATGAACACCGACTGCTCCGTCATACCGTGAAGTTCCGCCCGCTGCAGGTGCTGCGCACCGAGGAAATCAGCCCGTGCATGCGCCGGGTGATCGTGGGCGGCGAGGCGCTGGCCGGCTTCGATTCGCCCTCGCCGGATGACCACGTGAAGCTGTTCTTCCCCAATGCGGAAGGCCAGTTCGTGGTGCCGACGATGACGCCGGAAGGCCCGCGCTACCCCGAAGGCCAGGTGCCGTCGCCGGCCCGCGACTACACGCCGCGCTGGTGGGACCTGGAGGCCGGGGAACTGGCGCTGGACTTTGTGATGCACGGGCATGGGGTGGCGTCGAGCTGGGCCGCCAATGCGCAGCCGGGCGATGCGATTGCGGTGGGCGGGCCGCGGGGTTCGCATATGACCGCGCAGGATTTCGACACCTATGTGCTGATTGGCGATGAGACGGCGCTGCCGGCGATTGGTCGCTGGCTGGAGACGCTGCCGGCGACGGCGCAGGCCGATGTGTATATCGAGATTCCCGAATCGGCCGACCGCCAGGCACTGCCGGAGGACGACCGCATCCGGGTGTCGTGGCTGGAGCGCAATGGCTTCGATGCGGTCAGCAGTACGCTGCTGGAGGACGTGCTGACCGATTTCGAGACGCCCGACGGCGACACGTTCTACTGGATCGCGGCCGAATCGCGCCGGGCCCGGATGATGCGCAAGTACATCGAGGGCCATCTGGGGGTGCCGAAGGCGTGGATCCGCTCGACCGGTTACTGGAAGGCCCACGCCGACGAGCACGACGGCGACTGAGCCGCGACGGGCACCGGCCGCGGATGCGACAATCGCATTTTGGGCCGGTGCCTTTCCATGCAAGCAGTTTCTCCTTCGGCACTGGCCGACCTGATCGACCGTGCCGAGCGCGCCGACGCCCCGCTGGATGCCGCGCTGGTGGCGCTCGCACCGTCGGTGGGCGGCAATGTGGCGCCGCTGCGTGCGGCGCTGGTGCCGCTGGCGCAGTCGCAGTTGGCGCTGGTGAAGGCCAATGCCGATATCGCGCTGGTAGCCGATGAGCTGCGCCGCTACCAGAAGTACGCGCTTCCCGGAAAGCCGAGCCTGCAGATCGTGCAGTTGCGCAAGCAGCAGGCAACGGTGAAGCAGGCGGCGCTGATCGCGCGGCAGAATTACGCGCAGGCCACCCATGCATTCCTGCGCGACAGCGGGCTGACGGCCCCGGCACGGCGCACCCCGACCGATTTCACCACGCTGTGGCTGGGCAAGGTCGCTGCCGCGCTCGCGTAAAGCAGGGCCGCGCCGGGATGTCGGGCGCAGCGCGATGGTGGGCTATCGGTGCCGGAACGGACGGCAGCCGAGCAGAGCTCGGCTCTACGGGGCTGGCGGGCGCTGCGCGACGGTGTCGGTGCCGCACCTGTAGAGCCGGGCTCTGCCCGGCTGTCGCGCGCAGCGCGATGATGGGTTATCGGTGCCGGAACGGACGGCAGCCGAGCAGAGCTCGGCTCTACGGGGCTGGCGCGCGTAGCGCGATGATGGTGCCTGCCGCAGCTGTAGAGCCGGGCTCTGCCCGGCTGTCGCGCGTAGCGCGATGAAGGGTTATCGGTGCAGGAACGGACGGCAGCCGAGCAGAGCTCGGCTCTACGGAGCTGGCGCGCGTAGCGCGATGATGGTGCCTGCCGCACCTGTAGAGCCGGGCTCTGCCCGGCTGTCGCGCGCAGCGCGATGATGGGCTATCGGTGCCGGAACGGACGGCAGCCGAGCAGAGCTCGGCTCTACGGGGCTGGCGGGCGTAGCGCGATGGTGGGTTATCGGTGCCGGAACGGACGGCAGCCGAGCAGAGCTCGGCTCTACGGGGCTGTCGCGCGCAGCGCGATGAAGGGCTATCGGTGCCGGAACGGACGGCAGCCGAGCAGAGCTCGGCTCTACGGGGCTGGCGCGCGTAGCGCGATGAAGGGCTATCGGTGCCGGAACGGACGGCAGCCGAGCAGAGCTCGGCTCTACGGGGCTGTCGCGCGCTGCGCGGTGGAGGGCTATCGGTGCCGGAACGGACGGCAGCCGAGCAGAGCTCGGCTCTATGGGGCTGGCGCGCGCAGCGCGATGGTGGGCTATCGGTGCCAGAACGGACGGCAGCCGAGCAGAGCTCGGCTCTACGGAGCTGGCGGGCGTAGCGCGACGGTGTCGGTGCCGCACCTGTAGAGCCGGGCTCTGCCCGGCTGTCGCGCGTAGCGCGATGGTGGGCTATCGGTGTCGGAACGGACGGCAGCCGAGCAGAGCTCGGCTCTACGGGGCTGTCGCGCGTAGCGCGATGGTGGGCTATCGGTGTCGGAACGGACGGCAGCCGAGCAGTGCTCGGCTCTACGGGGCTGTCGCGCGCAGCGCGATGGTGGGTTATCGGTGCCGGAACGGACGGCAGCCGAGCAGAGCTCGGCTCTACGGAGCTGTCGCGCGCAGCGCGATGATGGTGCCTGCCGCAGCTGTAGAGCCGGGCTCTGCCCGCCTGGCGCGCGCAGCGCGATGATGGGCTATCGGTGCCGGAACGGACGGCAGCCGAGCAGAGCTCGGCTCTACGGAGCTGGCGGGCGTAGCGCGGTGGTGGGTTATCGGTGCCGGAACGGACGGCAGCCGAGCAGAGCTCGGCTCTACGGGGCTGGCGCGCGTAGCGCGATGATGGGTTATCGGTGCCGGAATGGACGGCAGCCGAGCAGAGCTCGGCTCTACGGGGCTGGCGCACGCTGCGCGGTGGAGGGCTATCGGTGCCGGAACGGACGGCAGCCGAGCAGTGCTCGGCGCTACGGGGCTGGTGGGGTGCGGCGCCAGTTGAAGCGGTGGGCCAGCCATATTTCGAGCAGCACCAGCGCCATGACGATGAGCAGCGGGAGCAGCAGGCCCAGGTACAGGCCGGGCATCATGGAGCTGAGCTGTGCTTTGAGCAGGCGGATCACGCCTTGGGTGTGCAGCAGTTCGTTCATGCGCATGCCGAGGGCTTCGCGGAAGACGGCCTTGTCCACGCCGGTACGGCCGGCCTGCTTGGCCAGGCTGTCTTCGACCCATTCGGACATCAGTGCGCCGCGCAGGCGCTGCAGGCCGCCGCGCGTCCAGCGCATCACCCAGCCTTCGCCCTGCAGGTACTCGGCACCCGGCAACGGGTGGTCGGTGAGGTAGGCGTCCACGGCATCGCGGGCAACCTCATGCACGGTGGCATCGCTGCGCATGAGGGCGGCCAAGGACTGGTCGTCGAGCGAGCGCTCGAACTCCTGCTGCCACTCGCCGACCAGCGTCTGCAGGTGGGGCTGGAAGTGGTCGATCTGTTTGTAGAGGGCGCGCTGCGCGCCTGCGGCGAAGCCGAGCTGCAGGCCGGTGAAGGCGAAGAACAGGGGCAGTACGACGACGTAACTGGCGATCAACCAGTGATGCCAACGGCGCTGGCGTGCGAGCCAGCGGCGGCGGCGCAGGGCGAACCAGGTGGCGATGCCGAGCAGCAGGCCGATCAGTGTGCCGATGACCGCGCCGCCGATCAGGTCGAGCAGGCTGAGGCCGGTCCAGAATTCCATCATCCAGTACTGTGCGTCTTGCACGTAGGCGTCCTTGATTGCGAAATGCAGCGCTCATTGTAGAGCCGGGCTCTGCCCGGCTGTCGTGCATGGCGCGATGCGAGGTACCGGTTTTGATACGGACAGCAGCCGGGCAAAGCGCGGCTCCAGGCGGCTGTCGCGGGTAGCGCGATGGGGTGCGGAAGGGAGAGCAGCCGGGCAGAGCGCGGCGCTACGGGGCTGTCGCGGGTGGCGCATGGGGTGCGGAACGGAGGGCAGCCAGGCAGAGCCCGGCGCTACGAGGCGGTCGCGGTAGCGCGATGCAATTCGGTGTCGTTTTCAGCAAAAAGCCCGCCGTGCGGCGGGCTTTCTGCATCTCACGACGCGTGGGGAGGGATCACGCGGCCGGCTTTTCGCCGGTGGCTTCGGTGGTGATGCGGATGGTCACTTCATCGCTGACGTTCGGGGCGTATGCGCCCACGCCGAAATCGCTGCGCTTGATGGTGGTGGTGGCATCGAAGCCGGCCGCCGGCACCTTGGCCATCGGGTGTTCGCCGCCGCCGTTGATGGTGACGTCCAGGGTCACCGGCTTGGTGATGTCCTTGATGGTCAGGTCGCCCGTGACGGTCAGCTTGTTGGTGCCGGCAGCTTCCACCTTGGTGCTCTTGAAGGTGGCGGCCGGGAACTTGGCGGCGTCGAAGAAGTCGGCGCTCTTCAGGTGCTCGTCGAACTTGGCGGTGAAGCTGTTGAGGCCGGTCAGCGGCAGCTTCACTTCCACGGTCGACTTGGTGACGTCGGCGGCGTCATACACCAGGGTGCCTTCAGCAGCGCCGAAGTGGGCGCTCGGGTGCGAGAAGCCGAAGTGGCTCCACTGGGCCAGCACGTCGGTGTGGGTCGGGTCGAGCTTGTAGGTGCCCGAGGCGATCTGGATCGCTTCGGCAGCCGGTGCGGCAGCAGCGGCATCGGCAGCCGGGGTGGTGGTTTCGGCAGCAGCAGCGGCCGGCGCCGCGTCGGCGGCCGGGGCGGCGGCGTCGTCGGCCGGCTTGGAGCAGGCGGCGATGGCCAGGGTCAGGGCCAGCGGCAGGAGCAGTTTGCGGGTCACGGTCATGTCAGGTCTCTCTCGGATGCGAAGGGAAGGAAGCATTGCAACCACCCGTCCGCGCGGACGGGCAGGATCCAGCGGAAACGCTTACTCGATGCGGGCCGCTTCGTCGAAGGACAGGCGCGGCAGGCGCGGGAACAGGCCCGACGGGTCACCGTACCCCAGATTGACGAGGAAGTTCGACTTGATGGACGTGCCCTTGAAGAAGGCTTCGTCGACCTTGGCCGGGTCGAAACCGGACATCGGGCCGGCATCCAGACCCAGCGCGCGGGCGGCCAGGATCAGGTAGGCGCCCTGCAGGCTGCCGTTGCGGAACGCGGACTCGGTGCGGCCTTCGCGCGGGCCGTCGAACCAGGCCTTGGCGTCGGTGTGCGGGAACAGGTACGGCAGCTTCTCGTGGAAGTCTTCGTCAAAGGCGATGATGACGGTGACCGGCGCGGCCAGGGTCTTGTCATGGTTGCCTTCGGACAGCGCGGGGGCGAGCTTGGCCTTGGCCTCGGGCGACTTCACGAACACAAAGCGCGCCGGGCTCGAGTTGGCGGCCGTGGGGCCCCACTTCAGCAGCTCGTACAGGGCCTGCAGCTGGCTGTCTTCGACGGGCGTGTCGAGGAAGGCATTCTGGGTGCGGGCGGTACGGAACAACTGGTCGAGCGCAGCATCGTTGAGTACGTGGGACATGAAGCCTCCAGAAAAGGGAATCGGGGCGGATCGGCGAAGGCTGGCAGTGTAGAGTGTCGTGACAGTTGCAACACCCAGCCTGACTGAAACGAATTAATGCCATACGTGAAACGATGGAGTCCTCCCTGGACGATCACTGACGGCCGTGCCGGCAATGTGCGGCAGGCGGTGGCCCTGGCCTCGGCCTTGAAGCTGGGGGCGCATCGTCCGCTGGTACTCAGCCCGCGCGCACCGTGGCGCTGGCTGGCGCCGCGCTGGCTGCCCGGCATGGCACAGGGCTACGGCGAGGCCTTCACGGCGCTGGCCGCCGCGCCGCCGGCACTGGCGATCGGCTGTGGCCGGCAGGCAGCCGGCGCGCTGCGGGAACTGCGGCGGCACGGCAGCAAAGTGGTGCAGATCCTCGATCCGCGTATCGGCGCGCGCCACTGGGATCTGGTGGTGGTGCCCGAGCACGACACCCTGCGCGGCGGCAACGTGCTGACCCTGCTGGGCAGCCTCAATCCGGTCAACGACGACTGGCTGGCCTGTGGCCGTGCCGCGTTCGCCTCTTTCAGTGAACTGCCCGGCCCCCGCACGGCGCTGCTGGTGGGTGGCCCTACCCCGCATGCGCCCTGGCATGAGCCAGACATGGTGCAGGTATTCCAGCAGGTGGCGGCGCAGGTTCGTGCCGACGGCGGCAGCCTGCTGGCAACCACGTCACGACGCACACCGGCCGCGTTGGTGGGTGCGCTGCGCAGTGCCTTCGCCGATCTGCCGCATGTGATCTGGGGCGACGGCGGCGATGGCGTCAATCCGTATGCCGGGCTGCTGGGCTGGGCCAACCGGGTGGTGGTGTCGCCCGATTCGGTGAACCTGTTGTCCGAAGCGTGCGCCACGCGCATGCCGGTAAGCGTGGCCTTGGCCACGCAGGCCCAGGGCCGCATGGCGCGCTTCCAGCGGGCCTTGCACGAGCGCGGGCGGTTGCAGACGCGCTGGCTGGACTGGCACACCGATGGCCGCATTGAACCGCTGCGCGAGACGGCGCGGATTGCCGCTCAGGTGCGGGAACGGTTGCTGCCGGTATGATGCCGCGGCGGCACGGTGCCGCTGGAGAACACGCCACATGGATGACGCCCGCCCCGCGATGACCGCGCGCCTGCACCGTGCACTGCTGTGCGCGATGCTGATGGGTGCCGCCGCCATCGCGCAGGCCGAACCAGCGTGCGTGGAACGCTATCCCACCCCGGCCGCGCTGGCGTCGATGTTCGATGTGGCGCTGACGACCACCGAACAGCTCGATGCGCTTGACGGCGTGGACGTCGTGCTTGTCGCGCGCGGCGGGCAGGATCTGAGCCGGTACGGGCTGCGCCACAGCCACGTGGCCTTCCTGGTACGCGAAGACGACGGCCAGTGGCGTGCGGTGCACCTGCTCAATCCGTGCAAGACCGCCCAATCGCATCTGTTCCGCGAGGGGGTGGCCACCTTCATCGGTGAAACCTCCAGCCATACCGACCTGCGTATCGGCGTGCCGACGCCGGCGTTGCGCGATGCGCTCAAGGCGATGCTGACCCAGCCGGCGATCCAGGCACGTGCCCTGCACGAAGCGCGCTACAGCGTGGTGGCCTACCCGTTCCGTACCGAGTACCAGAACTCCAACCAGTGGGTGCTGGAAGTGCTGGGCGCGGCGATGGCGCAGGTGGACGAAGGCACCCTGATCGTCAACCGCACCCAGGCGCAGGCATGGTTGCAGCGGCACAGGTATACGCCCAGCACATTGCACATCGGCGTGGCCAAGCGTCTGGGTGCGCGCTTTTTCGTGCCCAACGCGGTGGTCACCGACCACCCCGCCAGCGAGCGCATCTCCGGCAACTATTCAGTGGTGACGGTGGAGTCGATCTTCGATTTTCTGCAGCAGCGCAGCAGCCTGCAGCAGGAACTGTCGGTGGCGCATGTTCCCGTTGCCGGCATCACGGCACCCAGGCCGTAACCCCCTTCGTTTCATCGTGCCAAGGAGTTCTGTCATGCATCTGTTGAGCAAATCCGCCCTCGCCCTCGCCGTGCTCGGGATGCACGTGTCGGCAGTGCTGCCGGCGCAGGCCGGCAACCTGACGGGCAATCAGCAGTCGGCGGTGAGCGCGGTGGTGAGTGTGTATGCGATTTCGTTCATCGCGGTGTCGCCGGTGCTGCTGGTGGCTGGCGGCTCGAAGGCCGTGGGCGAGAGCACGCGCCGCGAGAAGCCGGCCAAGGCCGCCGCATTGCCGCCAATGGCGGTGCAGGCTGTGGAGCGTCAGCCCGATGGTGGTTATCACGTGGCGCTGCAGCGCCCCGAAGCGCCCGAGCAGAAGGCGCTGGTGAATTGGCCGGCGCGCCCGGACAACCCGGCCGCACAATTGAAGGTGGGCGATGTCCTCACCTTTGCGCCAACCGATGCCGGGGCGGGATGGATGGTGCAGGCCGACGACGGTGCTGCCCTCGCCTTCCTGCCGACGCCGGAGGCCGCGGCAACGCAGGCCAGTGAGCGCTGGTGAGCCGCATGCAGCGGATCACCCGCTTGGCCGTTGTGCCGTTGCTCGTGCCGGGGCTGATTGCCGGCGCGCCGATGGCCTCCGCGCAGAACTTCGCCCATGCCTCGCCCGTCACCAGCAGTGTGTTGACTACCTCGGTAGTAAGCCTGGCGGTGATTACCGCGCCGGTGTGGCTGAGCGCGCTGGGGGTGAGCGAGATGCATGACGCCGCTGCACGCCACCACCGCGCCGGACGCGAGGCGAGGCGTGCCGGCCCGTTGCCGCCGCTGACCGTGGAGCGGGTGCAGCAGCAGGCCGACGGCAGCTACGAGGTGGCGCTGCAGAATCCGCAGGCGCCTCAGGACCTGGCCGTGGTGGCCTGGCCGGCGCGCGCCGATAACCCGGCCGCCGGTGTGAAGGTGGGCGACGTGCTGGAGTTCAGGCCGACGCCGCTTGGTGCGGGCTGGACGGTGGCCGCGGCCGACGGCACGGCGCTGGCGTTCCTGCCGACCAGCGATGCGGCCGCCCAGCGCATGAGCGAGCGCTTCTAGCTGAACCGACGGCACCGGCGCGGGGTGGCCCCGCGCTGCGTCAGGCGGGATAATCCGCCGCTTCCCCGCCTGCCCCCGGTGCGCCATGCCTGTGCGTTCTGCCATTGCCTTTGCCCCGTTGACCGTGCGCTCGCTGCTGCTGGCGGTGCTGGCAATGGGCACGGTGGTGCTGGGGTCGAACGTGCTGGTGCAGTACCCGATCAACGATTGGCTGACCTGGGGGGCCTTCAGTTATCCGGTGGCGTTCCTGGTCAGCAATCTGATCAACCGCCGGTTCGGCCCGCAGGCCGCGCGCAAGGTGGCCTGGGCGGGTTTCGCGCTGGCGGTACTGCTGTCGATCTGGATCGCGACGCCGCGCATTGCGGTGGCGTCGTGCCTGGCCTTCATCGCCGCGCAGCTGCTGGACATCACCGTCTTCGACCGTCTGCGTCGCGGCCACTGGTGGCGTGCACCGATGGTGGCCACCACCTGCAGTGCGACGTTGGACACGACGATTTTCTGGAGCATCGCGTTTGCGGGGTCCGGCCTGCCGTGGGTGAGCTGGGCGGCGGGCGATCTGGCGGTGAAGCTGGCGATCGGTGTGTTCCTGCTGGCGCCGTTCCGCGCGCTGCTGTGGCGCATGGCGCCGCGTACGGCGTAGCGCCGGGTTCTACCCGGCTGCCTTTGTATTGCGCCGGGATCTGCCGGGCTGGGGGGTGGCCGCGAAAAGCAGCCGGGTAGAACCCGGCTCTACGAGGGCGCGTGTTGCCCGCCCGTCCCGTGCGCGTCCGTGTTGCGCATCCGTGTTGTCCGCCCGTTCCGTGCGCGTCCGTGTTGCGCATCCGTGTTGTCCGCCCGTCCCGTGCGCGTCCGTGTTGCGCATCCGTGTTGTCCGCCCGTCCCGTGCGCGTCCGCGTTGCGCATCCGTGTTGTCCGCCCGTTCCGTGCGCGTCCGCGTTGCGCATCCGTGTTGTCCGCCCGTCCCGTGCACATCGATGTTGCGCATCCGGTTTGCCCGCCCGTCCCGTCCGCGCATTGGGCCCCCCCGTCCGTCCGCGCGCCCGCCGGCGTCAGCCGGCGGCGTTTACCGCTGCCTGGAAGGGAAGCCCGGCTGCATCGCAGGCGGCGCTGATGATGATCCGTGCGTCTTCCAGCGCCGGGGTGGGCGCGGCCAGCCGTGGGCGGCGATCCAGGGTGCAGGCCAGGCCGACATCCAGCAGGGCGGCGTGGGCGGCGTGCAGGCCCTGACGGGTGCCGCCCGGCAGCCAGGCGATGTCGGCCAGGGCGTCGATGAGGCGGGGGGTGTCGCGCGGCTGCAGCACCTGCGGGTGGCTGGCGGCGCTGTCGAGCACGCCGGTCTGCAGCAGGAACTCCAGATCGACGATGCCGCCGGCGCCCTGCTTCAGGTCCAGCCGCGCGGCGTCGCTGCGGTCCAGTTCGGTGCGCATGCGGCCGCGCATTTTCACCACATCGGCATACAACACGTCGCGGTCGCGCGCGCGGCCCAGCGTCTGCGCACGCACGGTGTCGAAATCGGCCAGCAGGCCCGCATCGCCGGCGATGCCGCGCGCGCGTACCAGGGCCTGGTGTTCCCACGTCCATGCGCGCTCGCGCTGGTACTCGGTGTAGCTGGCCAGCGACGACACCAGCGTGCCCTTGCCACCATCCGGGCGCAGGCGCACGTCGATGTCGTACAGGCGGCCGGCGGCGGTGACGGCGCCGAGCAGCGCCATCACCTTCTGCGCCAGCCGCGCGTACCAGCGACCGGGATCGAGCGGGCGCGCGCCATCGCTGGCGTCCACGCCGGCCGGATGGTCGTGCAGGAACACCAGGTCCAGGTCCGAGCCGAAGCCCAGCTCCAGTCCGCCGAGGCTGCCGTAGCCGATGATCGCAAAGCGGCCGCCGGGAATGGCGCCGTGGACGTGGCGCAGGTCGGCCTCGGCCATCGCCAGCACGGTCACCACCACCGCCTGGGCCAGTTCGGCCAACTGGCGGGTGGTGTCGACCGCACGCTGGCGGCCGTCGAGGGTGGCCATCGCCATGCGGAAGCTGAGCGCCAGGCGGGTTTCATTGAGCAGGCGCAGGGCGGCTTCGGGATCGTCCACGGCCAGCGCGGCGTCGCACTCGGCCTGCATTGCCGCAGCATCGGGCATCGGCCCGGACACGCGCACGTCGAGCAGTTCGTCGAGCAGCAACGGATAGGCCGCCAGCCGCTCGGACAGCAGCGCGCTGCGCGCGAGCACGTCCACCAGCCGCGCCAGGGCGCTGGGCTGCTCGTCGAGCAGTGCCAGGTAGCTGGTGCGGCGCAGGATGGCCTGGAGCAGACCGAGTACGCGCTTGAGCGCGGCATCGGGGTGCGGCGAGCCGGTGGCGGCATGCAGCAGCGCGGGCAGTACGCGGTCCAGGCGCGCACGCGCCCCATCGGACAGCGAACGCACGCCCAGGGACTGGGCAAAGTCGCGCAGCGATTGGTCGGCCCCCCCGGCATCGTGGAAGCCGGCGCTGGCCAGCACCTCGGCGCTGCCGGCGTCGGGCAGGCCACGCCAGTAATTGGCGAGCGCATCGGGCGCGGCCTGCCCGGCACGCGGGGCCAGCAGCGCGCCGAACTCGGTGGCCACGCGCTGGCGCTGCACCTCCAGCGCGGCAACCAGGGCATCCCAGTCCGCATGACCCAGGCCGACGGCGATGCGCAGGCGGTCGGTGGGATCGGCCGGGAGCGCGTGGGTCTGGGCATCGCGCAGCATCTGCAGACGGTTTTCCAGGCGGCGCAGGAAGGCGTACGCCTGCAGCAGGTCGGCGCCGTCCTGGGCGGCCATCTGGCCGCAGGCGACCAGCGCCGGCAGTGCGTGCAGCAGGCGGCGCTCGCGCAGCGAGGCGTCGCGGCCACCGCGGATCAACTGCAGCGCCTGCGCCAGGAATTCGATCTCGCGGATGCCACCGGGGCCACGCTTGATGTCATCGAACATCTCGCGGCGCGCCACTTCGGCGGTGATCGCCGCCTTCATCTCGCGCAGGCCGTCGAGCGCGGTGAAGTCGAGGTAACGGCGGTAGACGAACGGTCGCAGGGTCTGCAGCCAGGCTTCGCCGGCGGCGATGTCGCCGGCCACCGCGCGCGCCTTCAGCCAGGCGTAGCGCTCCCAGTCACGGCCTTCGCGCTGGAAGTACTGGTCCATGCCGGCGAACGACAGGGCCACCCGGCCGGCGCTGCCGAACGGGCGCAGGCGCAGATCCACGCGGTGGCTGAAGCCGTCCACGGTGGTGTCGTCGAGCAGTTTGGCCAGCCGTTGGCCGAGCCGGGCGAAATACTCTTCGGCGGCCAGCGGACGGGCGCCGTCGGACTCGCCGCCCTGGGGGTAGGCGTAGACCAGGTCGACATCGGAACTGAAATTGAGTTCGCCCCCACCGAGCTTGCCCAGCCCGAACACGACCAGTTGCTGGGCGCTGCCGTCGGCGGCGCGCACCACGCCGTGGCGGCCGGCAAACTCCTGCTCCAGCGCGGCCAGGCCGAGGCCCAGGCAGTCTTCGGCCAGGGTGGTGGCGCCGGCCAGGGTGGCGGGCACGTCGTCGAGGCCGGCCAGGTCACGCCAGATCAGCCGGGTGGAGGCGGCGGTACGGTAGCGGCGCAGGCGCTGCGGCCAGTCGCTGGGATGCTGGGGGTCGAGCGCGGGAAGCGGCAACGGCGGGCAACCGGGCTGGGCCAGGTGCGACAGCAGCGCCGGCTGCCGGCACAGGGTGTCGATGGCGAAGTCGCTGGTGATGACCAGCAGGCGGACCTGGTCGAGCACGTCGGCCGAAGGAGGCCAGTGGCCGCCGTCGGTGAGCGAGAGCGCCAGGCGCGCGAGGGCGCGGTCGACGAGGGGAACGAGGGTGGCGGGGACGGCGTCGGCGGGCATCGGCATGCGGGGATTATGCCGGGCGCGTGCACACGCAGCGCAGCGGCGGGACCGTCGATCCCGAACGGCGGGCATAAAAAAGCCCGCTTGCAGCGAACTGCCAGCGGGCTCTGCTCCCTCCCCCACGTCGGGATGCAGGTCGATCTTCTAGGGTCGGCGGAGAACTTGCACGCTGCACTGCAAAACAATACTTGCGGGTACAGAAGTGCCGATAAACCTGAACAGGGAGCGCTCTGCCTGGATTGCCATCCCACCTTGGTCGCACACCCGGGGGGGATCGGATCGCCGATAATGTGAATCCCCCCAGAAACGTTGTCGTCATGTCTGTCGATCGCATTGCCAACGCGCGTCTGCGTGACCGCGTTGTATCCGCCGAAGCCGCCGCCGCCCTGATCCAGCCGGGCGAAACTGTCGCCATGAGTGGCTTCACCGGTTCGGGCTATCCCAAGGCTGTGCCGATCGCGCTTGCCCAGCGCATCGAGGCCGTCCATGCCCAGGGCCAACCGTTCCAGATCAGCCTGATGACCGGCGCGTCCACCGCCCCGGAGTTGGATGGTGCGCTGGCCAAGGCCGACGGCATCGCCATGCGCATGCCGTTCCAGAGCGACCCGGACGCGCGCAACCGCATCAACGCTGGCAAGCTGGACTATATCGACATCCATCTCAGCCACGTCGCCCAGCACGTCTGGTTCGGCTTTTACGGCGAGATCGACACGGCGGTGATCGAGGTCTCGGCGATCCGCGAAGACGGGTCGCTGGTGCCCTCCACGTCGGTGGGCAACAACAAGACCTGGCTGGACCTGGCCAAGAAGGTGATCATCGAGGTCAATGAGTGGCAGCCGGCCGGCGTGGACGGCATGCATGACATCTACTACGGCACGGCATTGCCGCCGCACCGCAAGCCGATCCCGCTGGTGCATGCCAACGACCGCATCGGCGAGACGGCGCTGCGCTGCGACCCGGACAAGATCGTGGCGGTGGTGCGTACCAACGGACCGGACCGCAACAGCCCGTTCAGCCCCATCGACAGCACCAGCGAGCAGATCGCCGCGTACCTGATCGAGTTCCTGAAGCACGAAGTGACGCGTGGCCGCCTGCCGGCCAACCTGCTGCCGCTGCAGTCGGGCGTGGGCAACATTCCCAATGCCGTGCTGGCCGGGCTGGGCAAAAGCGGCTTCCGCGACCTGAGTGCGTTCACCGAAGTGATCCAGGACGGCATGCTCGACCTGCTGCGCGACGGCGTGCTGAGCTATGCCTCGTGCACCGGGTTCGCGCTGAGCCCGCAGGCCAATGAAACGTTCAAGGCGAACATCGACTTCTACCGCGAGCGCATCATCATGCGGACGCAGGAGATCTCCAACCATCCCGAGCTGGTGCGCCGACTGGGCTGCATCGGCATGAACGGGATGATCGAGGTGGATCTGTACGGCAACGTCAATTCCACCCACGTGATGGGCAGCCGGATCATGAACGGCATCGGCGGTTCGGGCGACTTTGCGCGCAACGGGTTCCTGTCGGCCTTCCTGAGCCCGTCCACGGCCAAGAACGGCACGATCTCGGCGATCGTGCCGATGGTGAGCCACGTCGACCATACCGAGCACGATGTGTCGGTGATCGTGACCGAACAGGGCCTGGCCGATCTGCGCGGGCTGACCCCGCGCAAGCGCGCGCGGGTGGTGATCGACAACTGCGCGCACCCGGACTTCCGCGACCAGCTCAACGACTACGTCGAGCGCGCCAGCCGCGACAGCTATGGCAAGCACACGCCGCACCTGCTGCCCGAAGCGTTGTCGTGGCACCAGCGGTGGCTGGATACGGGAACGATGAAGGTGTGAGGGAGTGCCGGCCAGCGGCCGGCACTACCGGGCGTGGAGGGTGGCCAGCGACTCGGCCTGGAGGCGCTCGTAGATGGCGAACTCGTCTTCGACCTTCATGCCCAGCGCGTGCTCGAAGGCGTCGCGGTTGGCGTGGGCGGCGTAGGCGCGCTGTTCTTCGCCGCCGAGATTGGACTGGAAGATGCCCGCAGCGCTGACCGGCAGGAAATCCTCGTAGACGATCGGATCGGCGCTGGCCAGCCCGGCGGCGATCAGTGCCTCGGCCGGAAGATCGCCAACGGCGTCGGGGGCGGCACGGCCGGCGTCGGTAAGCGCGTAGCGGTAATACCCCAGCCCTTCGCGGCGCAGGGTGTCGTGATCGTCCGGGAACGCACGGAAGGCCGCCGCCAGGCGGGTCGGATAGTCCTGGCCGGTGCTGCCGGCGCCGTCACTGTCGCGCGCCTGGGCCAGCAGCTGGTCGTACAGCGCGCGCCCCTTGGGCGTGAGCGCCAGGCCGCGCTGCTCGATTTCGCCGAATCGCGCGGTATGGGTGCCGGCATCGGCGCTGTCGCCCGACGGGAAGTGCACCGGCTCCTCCAGCGCCTTGAAGCTGGTCTGGCGCAGCAGGATCGGGCAACGCCTCGGCGGCGGGCCTTCGATCACCGCCTTGGCGGCCAGGCCGCGCGCGAGCATGCCGGCCTGGGCGGCATCGATGTCCAGCGTGCGCGGGGTGAGGTGGTTGATGTGCGGGCCACGGAAGCTGACCACGTCGGCAATCAGCCGATGGGCGTCGTGCAGGGCATGGTAGGTGGCCAGCGACACGGTGGCATCGCCATGCCAGCGGAAGGTCTCCAGCGCGGCAATGACGAAACGCCGGCTGTCGGCCTGATCCAGCCCACCATCGCGCTCGGCCTGCGCGATCAGCGCCAGCGCCTCGTCGGTGAAGATGCGGCGGCGTGCCAGGATCTGCGCGGACTGCTCGCGCAGCGCGGCGTCTTCGATGAGCTCCAGCCGCAGCAGCGAGGTGAACACGCGGAACGGGTTGTGCGCGAGCGCCTTGGCCGTGCGCGGGCGGAACGCGGTGGAGTGCACCGGCACGCCGGCCACGGACAGGTCGTAGTAGCCCACCGGGTACATGCCCATCAGTGCGAACAGGCGCCCCAGCGTGGCCAGTTCCTCGGCGGTGCCGACGCGGATGGCGCCGTGGCGCTCCTGCGCCAGGCGCGCGCGCTCATCGGTGCGGTCCATCTGCCCGGCCAGCGCCGGATCGGCGGTGAGCACGGCATCGTTGATCTCGGCCACCAGGTCCACCAGCGTGCCGTACAACGGCACTTCGGTGCGGTACATGCTGGACATGGCCTGGGCGAACAGGCTGCGGATATCGTCGGGTGAAACGAAACGGTCGGCGCTCATTACGTACTCGGCAACGGATCACGGGGGGGAACAGGCAAGCGCGTATTGTCGCCGAGCGGGCCGGCGGCGGCGATCTGCATAGCAGCACGAATCCACCGATGCCGCGAACGGCCGCCGCTTCAGGGCGTGGACGTTGAACTGCGCGCGGCACGCTGGCGCTGGGCGTGGTCGCCGAGCTGGCGCTGCAGGGTGGCGTCGAGGGTGACCGGACGGTCCCAGTGGTCGTGGCTGGCCACGATGGCGTGGCGCAGCGCGCGCCAGTGCAGGTTCTGCGGCGCGACCGGCAGGTCCTGCACCACGTCCTGCCACTGGCGCGGTTGCCCCTCGGCCGGCACGGCACGGCTCCAGGCCTGCACGCTGTCGCGGCACGACCGGCCGATGGCATGGGCCCAGAAGCACGCGAAGTAGATGTCGCCGGCCTGCCAGCCGTGGGTGTACATCAGCGCGGCGATATAGCCGCGTGGGACGCCGGCATAGCGCGAGACCTCGTCCAGGAAACTGTCGGGGTAGCGCTCGGCGTAGTGGTTGATGTCGCGCAGCTGCGCATCCACCCAGTCATCGCCGGTGGCCACGGCATAGGCCGCGGACTTCTCCGGTGTCTGCTGTGCCGGTGCGGCCAGAGGCAGCACCAGCAGCAACAGGGCAAGCAGCGTGCGCAGGGTCATGGGACGATTCTGCCGCAGCGCTGCATGCGTGTCAGGCCTGCACAGCCTTGGCTTCGATGGCGCGCAGTGCCTGCGGCCAATCGAAGGCGGTGGGGGCATCGACCATGCGCGGCTCGTCGTCCGCCACCCCGTGCTGGGTTTCATGCGCCCAGGTCACGGCGTACGGGGTATGGATGCCCCAGCCGCCCAGCGTGATCACCGGCTCGATATCCGAGCGCAGCGAGTTGCCCACCATGCAGAAGCGCGCGATCGGCAGGTCGAACTCTTCGAGCACGCGTGCGTAGGTTTCCGGGTCCTTCTCCGACACGATCTCGATGCGCGGGAACAGATCGCGCAGGTTGGCCACCTTGATCTTGGCTTCCTGGTGGAACAGGTCGCCCTTGGTGATCAGCACGACCGGGTACTCGCGGGCAATCTCGGTGACCGACTCGCGCACCCCGTCAATCAGTTCCACCGGGTGACGCAGGGTGTCATGACCGATGTCGAGGATCTGCTGCAGGTCACGCGCGCTGATCATCTGCCGGGTGATCTCGATGGCCGCTTCAACCATCGACAGGGTCATGCCCTTGACGCCGTAACCGAACACGCCGAGGTTGCGCTGCTGCACTTCCAGCAGGTGGCGCGCAGTCCGGGTGTCGTGGACGTCGATGTAGCGCGACAGGATGTCGAGGTAGTCCTGTTCGGCCTTGCGGTAATAGTCTTCGCTCTTCCACAGCGTGTCGTCACCGTCAAAACCGACCAGGCCGATAGCGCCTTGCGGCGTGGGCATGGAGGTCATCATCGGCCAAGGATAGCAACACCGGGCACCGCGCCCAATGACGGAAACAGGCAAAAAGAAGGGCGGCCGAAGCCGCCCTTCCCCCTCACTGCCGTTCACCGGTGTCCAGCGGTGTCGGGCCCTGCCTGTGCGGGATCGCGTTACTTGCCCGGTTGGGCGCCGTTGCCGGCAGCCGCGCCCTGCTGGGCGGCAACATACGCCTTGTATTCATCCGGGCTGAGTTCGCCGTCCTTGTTGGTGTCGGCCTGGTCGAAGACCTGGGCCAGGCCGGCGTTGACCTGGGATTCGGCCTTGCTGATGGTGCCGTTGCCGTCGGTGTCGACGCTGGCCCAGGTCTGGCCGCCGCCACCGTTGGCCTGGGCCGAGGCCTGTGCCGCGGCACCGGACGCTGCATCGGCAGCGTCACCGGCCTGCGCTGCCGCCTGCTGCGCCTGCGCCGCCTGGGTCTGGGCCTGCGCGGCGCTCTGCTGGGCCGACTGGGCCATCGCCGGAATGGCCAACACACTGCCGGCGGCGACGATCAGGGCGATCAGGGGCTTGCGGTTGCGAATAGTCATTGGGGTGGTCTCCTTGGGTGGATGTTGCGCGGCCGTTGTTTCCGCACGGCCTCCACCCTGCCAGCCCTTTTGTGAATCGATATTGCGTCGCGATCAACGCCCGCACACGGTCTTAACCACCCGGCCCAGGGCGTGGATTACCCCCCTGGTTACGCGCAGGTGAGAAGACAGTAAGACACGCATTCAACCGGCCCGGATTTAACCGGATGCGAACGGAAACTCAGTGGTGGGTGGCGTTTTTTTCGCCTGAGCGCGAACTGAATATCATCCAGCCCAGGGCGACACCGCCCAACGCGCCGGCCACTTCCAGCACGACGCGCGAGCCCAGCTCGTTCGGATCGTGGATGCTGGCCAGGAACAACCGCGCATACAACGGCGATTCGAGCCGCATCATGCCCATGTAGAACAGCTTCCAGGCATCGATGCCGGCCGAGACGATCACCGCAATGACGCACGACCAGCCGATGGCGTGGCCCATCGACCACTGCGCCCAACGGCACAGCCGGTGCCACAGGGTGTACACCAGCAGCCCGACCAGCAACGCGATCAGGCCCGCTTCCAGCGTTCCCAGCAGTCCAAAGTGCAGTGGCAGGTTCATCGCGGTCCGGTCGGCAGGTCAGCGCACAGTGTAGCGGTGCGCCGGGGCGACCCGGCCCTGCGGCTCAGCGCACCGGGATGTCGTAGGCGGTGGTGGGGCTGGGCTCGGGCTGCAGGGTGTAGTGCCACCACTCCAGCGGGTAGTTGGCAAAGCCGTGGCGCTGCATCGCGCGCAGCAGCTGCTGGCGGTGGGCGCGCTGTGCGGCACTGATGTCCGGCGCATCGGTGTGGGCGCGCGCGCCGAAAAAGTCGAAACCGGTGCCCATGTCCAGGGCGGTGCAGGGGCCGGCGCGGCAGTCGAGCAGGGTCAGGTCCACGGTGGCGGCGCGGCTGTGGCCGGAGGTCCCGGCGATGTAGCCATCCAGCAGGTCCGGCTTGTCCACCTGCGGATACTGCAGCGCTTTGCGCGACTGCTCGGACGGATCGTGCGCCCAGGCGACGAACGCCTGCACCGCCCGCACCGGCCGGTAACAGTCGTAAATGCGCAGAGCGAAGCCGTCGCGCCGGAGATCGGCCTGCACCCGGGCCAGCGCCGCAGCGACCGGTGCGAGCAGGTAGCACCTGGGTGCCTCGTAGCCGGGAACCGGCGCGGCGGTGAAGTTGTCCGGGCCGGCATAGCGGATATCCAGGTCCAGGCCGGGAATGGCCCGGCCCACGTCCACCAGCCCGGCCTCGGCCAGATCGCGCGCCGACGAGACGGTCACCGTGGCTGCGCCTGCGGGCTGCACGGGCAGCGCCAGCGCGACGGCCAGCAGGCTATGGGCAATCGCCGATGCGGGTGAAATGCAGGTCCTGGTAGTCATAACTGAAGTCGATCCCCGGGTCGATCGCGGCGAGGGCGATGCCAGGCGGCGTGCCGTCATCGGGCTGCAGCCAGGCCTCGGCATCGGCACCGAGCGTATCCCACTGCACCAGCCAGCGGTTGCCAAGCTGCATCACGCGGCCACGCAGCCGCGGCGACTTGTCCACCTGCAGCCGCAGCACGCCCCGTTCGGGGCACACCGACGCCTCGCCCAGCCAGGGATCGCGGTAGCGCCCCTGCCAGCGCACGGTGGTGGCCAGCGGCGCGGGTCGGCGCGCGCGGGTATCGGGCCGCACGTGGCCGGCGCTGCGGCGCGCGGCACGCTCGTCATCGAGCTGCCGCAGATAGCCCGCCACTGTCTCTCCCGCCGCCGGTGCGGTGTAGTGCTTCAAGGCGGCCTGCATCAGCGCGGTGCGCGCGTCCTCGGCATCGCTGTTGATCAGGATCACCACGCCGACACGGCGGTCGGGCAGCAGCGCCAGCGAGGAGTACATGCCCGACAGGGTCCCGGTATGCGCCACTTTCCACTGCCCATCCATGTCCGACAGTCGCCAGCCGTAGCCATAGGCGAACACATGCGCGTTGTCCCAGTGACGCTGGCGCTCGCCCAGCGGCATCGGCATGTGCGCGGTCCACAGTGCCTGCCGCTGCGCACTGCCCAGCCAGTCCGGCACCAGGGTGGGATCGAGCAGCACCTGCATCCAGCGGGTCATGTCGCGCAGGCTGCAGCGGATGCCGCCGGCCGCCATCGAAGGCAGGTCGGAGCTGGTGTCGCCATCGGCGCCCTCGACCACCGGCCGGCCGTGCGCATGCCGGTGCGGCTGGGCCACATTGCCCACGTGCGCCACCGACCACGCGCCCACCTGGCAGCGCGTCATCCCCAGCGGCACGAACACCTCCTCGCGCAGCAGCTCGTCGTAGGGCTTGCCACCGGCAGCGGCGGCGACCTCGCCAGCCACGACATACAGGAGGTTGTCGTAGGCATAGCCACTGCGGAAACTGGTCACCGGCTTGAGGTGGGCCAGGCCGGCAATGATGTCCTGGCGGGTGAAGTGGTTGGGCTCGGGCCACAGCATCAGGTCGCCCGCGCCCAGCCCCAGCCCGCTGTTGTGAACAAGCAGATCGCGCACCTGCATGTTCCGGGTGACCCACGGATCGTGCATGCGGAACTGCGGCAGATAGCGGATGACCGGGTCATCCCAGCGCAGCCGTCCACGCTCCACCAGCCGTGCCAGCAGCGCAGCGGTCATCGCCTTGCTGTTGGAGGCGATCTTGAACAGGGTACCCGCATCGACCTGTGTATCGGCGGCGTCGCCGCGCGGTCCTTCGGCACGCTCGTAGACGAGCTGGCCCTGATCGACCACGGCCACCGCCATGCCGGCCACGTCCCGCTGACGGGCCTGGTCGTACATCGGGTCGAACACCGCCGCCGCCGGGCCGGTGCCGGCGGCAGGGGCGCTCCCCGCCACCAGCAGGCCCAACATGGCACACCACCTGCTGCGCATCGCATTCTCCGCGGCGGCCCGCGGGACGGGCCGCCCTGGGGACTCAGTAGTTCCAGGTCACCGTCAACTGCGCGTAGCGCGGCGACTGGAACCCGGTGCCGAAACCGTACAGCGGATTGGGCGTGCCGATGCTGTCCTGCGGCTCGTAATCCTGGTCCACCGACACGGTGCGCTGCTGGTTGAGCACGTTGTACACCGCCAGCTTGACGCGCAGATCCAGCGGCACCGGAACCTTGTAGGCCACGCTCAGGTCCAGATCGTAGGTCCACGGGGTGCGGCCATCGCCACCGCGCGGCGAATGCACGAATACGCGCTCGGACGGCGGCACCGACGCCTGGCAGTTGGCCACGCACACGTAGTAGCTGTGGAAGTCGGTGTCGTCGAACGGGTTGCCGGCGCCGAAGCGGGTGATCGGGCTGCCCGACTGAACGCCCAGGGTGGCGGCCACGGTCAGGTTCCCGGTCACCGCGTAGCTGCCGCGGAACTTGAACTGGTGGCGGCGGTCGTTGGCCAGGTAGCCGTAGCCGCGGTAGTTCACCCACGGGTTGTCGAAGTTCTCGGTACGCCCCGAATCGGCGAAGTCGGTATCGGAGTTGACCGGACCTTCGGCGTTGCCGCGGCCGTAGGCCAGGGTGTAGGACGCATTGAAGCCCCACACGCCATCCCAGGCGCGGTCGACCTGCAGTTCCAGCGCCTTGTAGTCGCGCTTGGGCTTGACCCAGCCGCGCTGCCCTACATAGTTGCCATCGTCGTCGTACAGCGCCCAGCCTTCGCGCGAGGTGTCGATGTCGATCCATGCATCGTTGCTGCCGTCGCAGTCGCTGTCGCCCCACACGGTGTTGGTGCGGCCGGGATTGCCCATGATCCACACGCTGTCCACCGCACCGCACTGGGCGGTGGCGGTGATGTTCATGTCATCGATGGCGTTGTGCAGGCGGCGGTAGGTGACGCTGGCGGCCACCGACCAGGATTCGCTGAGCATGTGCTGGAAGCCCAGGATCGCCTCGTCCTGGTACACCGGGTCCATGTCGCGGTTCACCTCGGCGCGCAGGTCCGGAACGCTGCCATCGCCCTGCGAGTTGTCGACGGGGCCGATCTGCCCCCCCAGGTAGGGCACGTTGTTGGAGGCACCGCTGTAGCCGAGGAACTCGTACCAGGTGCGCTCGTCGAGGAAGCCGCCGGCCTGTTTGATGTTGATGACATTGGCCACCGGCAGGAAGTAGCGCCCAAGGTTGCCGAACACCTTGGTGGTGCCGTCGCCGCGCATGTCCCAGGAGAAGCCCAGGCGTGGGGCGATCATGTCGTCGATTTTGATGTAGCTGTCGCCGTCGCCGCCCTTGTTGTCGAAGCCTTCCATGCGCGCGCCGATGTTGAGCAGGAAATTCGGCGTGACCTGCCAGTTGTCTTCGAGGTAGTAAGCCGAGTTGATGGTCTCGAACGAGCCGGCCACTTCATAGCGGCGGGTACGCACGACCAGACCGCTGGCCGGCACCACGCCGCCATTGAGCGAGCTGCCGGGGGTGCGGTAGTACACGTCGTAGCGCAGACCGCCCGGGCCGGGGTAGGCGCGCTCGTAATCGGAGGTGTTCTCCTCGCGGTCCAGGCCGAAGCGCAGCAGGTGGTTGCCGATGGACCATTCGAAGTCGGCGCGGCCGGCCTTGCGGGTGTCCAGTGCCGACTCCAGCTGCGAGCTGCTGGTGCAGCTGCGGTCGCCCTGCAGATCGGTGGGCACGCCCTGGCTGGCGGTGCGGTTGTCGAACACGCGGTTGCAGTTCTCGTCCATCAGACTGCTCTGCGAGCGGTTGCGCTTGTTCTCGCCGTACATCAGCTTCATGGTCAGCGTGTCGTTGACCTGCCAGCTGTAGGTGCCCGACCAGTTGGTGCCGCCCACGGTGTTGTAGATCTGGTTGGTGCGGTCGCCCTCGGCCAGGCCGGTGTCGTAGTTGTAGCGGTAGACGTCGGTGACGGTGTCGCTCTTGTCGGAGAAGCCGAACAGCGACAGCATCTGGTTGTCGGTGATCTGCCAGTCGAGCTTGCCGCCCCAGAACGGGTCGTCTGCGGTGCCGCGGTTGAGCACGGTGCCGGCATCGTTGGTGGAGTTGGGCCTGTAGTCGCGCGCTTCGTACATGCCGAAGAAGAACAGCTTGTCCTGCACCAGCGCACCGGACGCGAATACGTTCAGCGCACTGCGCGAATAGTCATCGCGGCTGGCGGTGATGTAGCGGCTGCCGTCGGCGTCGTAGCGGTCGCGCGCCTGCGACTGCCAGGCGCGCGGTTCCAGCACCAGTTCGGCACCGGCCTTGAAGTCGTTGCTGCCCGAACGGGTCACGGCGTTGATCACACCGCCGGTGCTGCGCCCGAACTCCACCGAATAGCCGCCGGTCTTGACCTGGAATTCCTGGTAAAACGCAAACGGCACCGAGGAGAAGCCGACACGGTTATAGAAGTCGGTGACATTCAGGCCGTTGATGTAGACGGTGTTCTCGGCCACCGAGGAGCCACCGAAGGAGATGCCCTGCCCGCCCAGCGAGCCCTTGCCCTTCACCGCGCCGGGCGCCAGCAGCGCTACGGCGGTGATATCGCGGTCCACCGGCAGGCGCGAGAGTACTTCGCGGGTGATATTGGTGGCCGATTCGGTGGACTTCACGTCCACCATCGACACCACCTGCGGTGCGCGCACTTCCACCGTGCCCAGCGTGTTCACGCCACTGACCGGTACGTTGACCGTGGTGGTGTTGCCCAGGCCGACATCCACCTGGCCGACGCGTGTGGCAGCGCCACCGCCAACCGACACCTCAAGATCGTAGGTACCCACCGGCAACAGCGGGATGCGATAGCCGCCATTGGCATCGGCCTTCACCGAGCGCACAAAGCCGGTGGACGGATTGCGTACGGTCACCGTGGCGTTGTCCAGCGCCTGCCCGCCATCGGTGACGAGCTTGCCTACCACCGCACCGTCCTGCGCCAGCGCCATCGGTGCCACGCTGCCCAGACACGCCCCCAGTGCGACGCACAGCGCCGCCCGCTTCAATCGATTCACCTTCATTGCCTGCTCTCTCCTGCAGATGTTGAATCAGGGATACCGCCGATTACCGCGCGGCCTCCAGCGGCACCACGTGCGACTGGAAGTCGTAGTTCCATTGATCGAAATACAGATTGCCGCCGGACCACTCCGCTTCGCCGCGCTGGGAATCCACGGTCTCCGATCGGGCGTGCTGCTTGGCCGGCACCAGCGGTTGGGCATAGTCGTCGTTGAAGGCGATGCGGTAGGCATCCAGGCCACCGAGGTAGAAGTCGCGCAGCGCGGGCTCGGGACTGTCCAGGCGGCCGGTGGTCACGTCCATCGGCACCCAGCCGTATGGCGCCAGGTACACCGCACCCCAGTCATGCAGGTTGTTGTAGCCCACGGCGTCATCGGAATAGACCATGCCGGACTGCCAGCGCGACGGAATGCCGTTGAGACGCAGCAGGGTCATCAGCAGCAGCGTCTGCTGGCCGCAATCGGCGTGGCCGGCATGCAGGGCGTAGTCGCTGATGTTGGAAATCGTGGAGTATTCCCGTGCGCCCGCCCACGGGATCCGGTCGACCGCGTCGAACAGCCGCTGCACGATGCGGTAGGGGTTGGTTTCGGCGCCCACCACGCGCTGCGAGAACGCGCGCAGCGCAGGTGTGAACACCATGTGCGGCGCGCGTTCGGCCAGGTAGGGCTGCAACGCCGGATCGTCCGGGGTGGGCAGCACCTTGGCCGGGTCGATCGGGACATGCCGCGCGTACACAGTGACCGCGTAGCGGATCTGGAAGGCGGTGGGCGTGCCGGCCACGGCGGTTTGCTCCAGGTAGGCGGTGCGCTGCAGCGTCGCCTCCGGGGCGATGCGCGCGCCGGCCGGCGTGCTGGCGATCCACTGGATGTCCTGCTGCTGGCCGGGGATCGCACGCGGATACGGAATCCACGCCCGCACGGTCTCGCCGGCAGGTACGGCATCGGCCTTGACCACCAGCGACTGGGTGACCTCGACCCGGCGCGGCACCAGGCTGGTGGCGCCGCTGGCGCGCGCGGCCGCGACAATCTCGTGGTGGTGCGGGCCGAGGTGTTCGTAGGGGCCATCGACCGGGTCCGGTACCGAGGGCGCCCGACGCGCGCGTGCCTCCGCGCTGACCCGGAACAGATTGGACGGTGCGCGCTTGAAGTAGCGCCGCTGTCCATCAATATCGAGGTGCTCGATCAGCCCGGCCGCGTCCCAGCGCGCGAACTCGTCGTCGCGCAGGTCCGGAATCTGCCGGCGCACCTGCGTCTTGGCGGCCTCGGCATCCAGAGTGAAGTCGAGCCGGATGCGCGCCATGCGTTCGCGCTGGAAGGCGTAGTCCTCACGCGCGGCCGTGCCCAGCGTGGCGTCCTGCAGCGCAGCGGCAATGGCGGTATCGGCTTCGGCGAACGCGCCACGGTCGATCTGCGCGATCACCTGCGGCAACGGCACGGCCGCCGCGGCCCACAGCGGGGGCAGCGCCAGCAGCAGGCAGGCAACGGTGCGCCAGACGGCACGACGGCATGAAGACGGTTTGCGCGAAGCAGGATCCACAGCGACACTTCCCAAGGTGCGGGTGGTAATCGCTGTGTAACACGAGGTGGGAAGTCGGTCAATAATTTATTCTTGCTTTCCATGAAAAAAGGAATAAATATTCCTGACGCTTCCGAGGAGGGTGACCGCTCCATGATCCTGGCTTCCCCCTGCCGCCCCGTGCGGACCCCGTGGCTGGCCCGCGCGTTGCTGCTGACGCTGTTGGCCGGCGGCACGGCCGGTGCCGCCGATGCCCCGCCGCCTGCCGCCTCGGCCGCCGACACCCTGGGTGTGATCGGCCTGCGCGAGGCGTACCTGGACCCGGCGTTCTGGGCCGCTCGCCTGCCTGACCCGGACCGCGTGATCCTCGACCGTGCCGGCATCGCCGCGCAGAACGCGCGCATGCGCGCCACCGACCCGTCCATTCACGACCTGCGCGCCCTGCCGGCGCAGCTGTCGCGCGCGCGGGTGCTGGCCGACATCCAGGCGCTGTCGCGCTGGCCGACCAAGCCGCTGTATGGCGTGGAGGGGAAGCCCATCAGCGAGGCACAACGCCGCGCCGCACTGGCCAACCTCGGTCTGGAGGCGGTGCCGGCCCAGCGCCCGCTGCAGTACGGCCTGGTGACCCATCGCGCCGCGCTGCGCGCCTTCCCGACCACGTTGCGGGTGTTCACCACGCAGGGCGACACCGATATCGACCGCTTCCAGGAGTCGGCCCTGTTCCCCGGCGATGCGGTGGCGGTACTGCATGAAAGCGCCGACGGGCAGTGGCTGTTCATCACCAGCGAGCGCTACTCGGCCTGGATCGAGCGGCGCTACGTTGGCATCGGCGATGCCGAGACGGTGCTCGGCTACGGCCAGCACGGCCCGTACCGGGTGATTACCGGTGCCACCGCGTTCACCGCCTACACGCCCGAAGAACCGCGCGTGTCGCGTCTGCAGCTGGACATGGGCGTGCGCCTGCCGGTGTTGGCCGACTGGCCGGCCAATACGCCGGTCAACGGCCAGCAGGCACATGCCGCGCACGTGGTGCAGATGCCGGTGCGCGACCCCGATGGCCGCCTGGCGCTGGTACCGGCGCTGCTGCCGCGTTCGCAGGACAGCGCGGCCGATTACCTGCCGCTGACCCCGCGCACGCTGTTGCAGCAGGCCTTCAAGTTCCTCGGCGAGCGCTACGGCTGGGGCCACGACTACGACACCCGCGACTGCAGCGGCTTCGTTTCGGAGATCTACCGCAGCGTCGGCGTGCTCGTGCCGCGCAACACCAGCGCGCAGGCCGTCAGCCCGGCACTCGACCGCCTCGCCTTCGACGCGAAGGATGGCAAGGGTCGTCGCGAGGCGGCGGTACAGCAGTTGCAGGTCGGCGACCTGGTCTACATCCCCGGCCACGTGATGGTCACCATCGGCCACCTCGACGGCCGCACCTGGGTGATCCACGACACCGCCGGCGGCAGCTGGTCCGGCGCCGACGGCACGCGGGTGCAGGCACATCTCAACGGGGTGTCGGTGACACCG
Source organism: Stenotrophomonas sp. NPDC077421 (assembly GCF_049545505.1). Classification (NCBI taxonomy): domain Bacteria; kingdom Pseudomonadati; phylum Pseudomonadota; class Gammaproteobacteria; order Lysobacterales; family Lysobacteraceae; genus Stenotrophomonas; species Stenotrophomonas sp. NPDC077421. Next base: position 29,076 of record NZ_JBMWDP010000024.1, read on the forward strand.
CTGGAGCCGATGATGGCCAGCGACACCGCCAGCTACATCGACCGCATCACCAACATCCAGCGCATTCGAGCCAAGACCCCTGAATGAAGATCACCGACATCGAACTCGGCATGCTGCGCGTGCCGCTGAAAACCCCGTTCAAGACCGCGCTGCGCACCGTGGATACCGTGGAAGATGTGGTGGTGCTGGTACGTACCGACAGTGGCCACACCGGCTACGGCGAGGCGCCGGCCACCGCGGTGATCACCGGCGACACCCACGGCTCGATCATCGAGGCCATCACCACCTTCATCAAGCCGCGCCTGATCGGCCAGGACGTGGCCAACCTCAACCATCTGTGTGGCCTGGTCCAGTCCTCGCTGGAGCGCAACACCAGCGCCAAGGCGGCGGTGGAGATCGCGCTCTACGACCTGTGGGCGCAGCTGCACAACGCCCCGCTGTACCGCATGCTCGGCGGTGGCGATCCGGTGATCACCACCGACATCACCATCAGCGTGGACTACATCGACAAGATGGTGGCCGATTCGCTGTCGGCCATCGACCGCGGTTTCGAGTCGCTGAAGATCAAGGTCGGCAAGGATATCGGCCTGGATATCGAACGGGTCAAGGCGATCCACGCCGCCGTGCAGGGCCGCGCCCTGCTGCGCCTGGACGCCAACCAGGGCTGGACCGCCAAGCAGGCCGTGTATGCGATGCGCACGCTGGAAGAGGCCGGGGTAGTGCTGGAACTGCTGGAACAGCCGGTCAAGGCGGCCGACATCAGCGGGCTGAAGTACGTGACTGACCGCGTCAACACGCCGGTGATGGCCGACGAAAGCGTGTTCAATCCCGGCCAGGTGGTGGACCTGATCCAGCAGCGCGCGGCGGACATCATCAACATCAAGCTGATGAAGACCGGCGGGCTCTCCAACGCGATCCGCATCGCCGACATCGCCGCCATCTACGGCGTGCCGTGCATGATCGGCTGCATGATCGAGTCGAGCATCAGCGTGGCGGCCGCCGTGCACCTGGCGGTGGCCAAGAGCGAGGTGATCACCAAGGTGGACCTGGACGGTCCCTCGCTGGGGCAGTTCAACCCGGTCACCGGCGGGGTCAACTTCAACGAATCGGAGATCACCATCAGCGATGCGCCCGGGCTGGGGATCACCGAAGTGCGCGGACTGGAGATGATCACGCCGCCGCGCTGGTAGGCCGCAGCCGGGCGCTACCACCGTCCGTTGATCCCGCTTACCCTTTCTGCAACCGGACCCACGCTGAGCCCCATGCCGCCCCTGGTGAAAATCCGCTCCGAGCGTGACCACATGTCGGCGATCGAGCGCCGCATCGCCGACTTCATCCTCGACAATGCCCACCTGCTGCGCGACTACTCGTCCCAGCAGCTGGCCAGTGCGCTGGGGATCAGCCAGTCCAGCGTGGTCAAATTCAGCCAGAAGCTGGGCTTCAAGGGCTACCCGGACCTGAAATACTCCATCGGCGAAGCGGTGGCGCGCGCCGGCCACGATCCACAGGCCCGCCCGCCGTCGCCAAGCGCCGACGACGACTACGCCGGCATCGCCGCACGCCTGCGCCTGAGCAAGGCAGCCGCCGAGGAAGAGACCGGCCTGGCCAATCCACAGGCCGATGTCGAGGCCATCGTGCGGCTGCTCGATGGCGCGCCCAAGGTATTCGTCTATGGGCTGGGCGACGACGGCCTGTACGCGCGCGAATTCGCCATGCGGCTGTCGCTGCTGGGCATGCTGACGGTGCACCATGCCGACCCGATCCTGATGATGGCCAACCTGTCGGCGGCACGGGCCGGTGATGCGATGCTGGTGTTCTCCGAGTTCGGCAAGCTGCCGCAGCTGTTCCAGCTGTCGCGGCAGTTCCAGGACATGGGCGGCAAGGTGGTGTCGATCACCCGCCACAGCGCCAATCCGCTGCGCGCGCATGCCGACCGGTCACTGGTGGTCTGCGCGCACGACCCTGCCCCGCACGTCGCCCAGCTGCTGTACCGTGCTTCGCTGCAGTCCCTGCTCGACTTCGTCTTCGTCCTGTTGTGCCACGCCAACCCGGACCGCCATCGCCAGCTCGGGGTGAACCTGGAACGGATCGAACACCTGATCGACACCTGATCGACCCCTGGTTTACCGGAGTCCACGATGCTGCCGCTGCTGCGTACCGCCCTCGCCGTCACCGCTCTCGCCACCGCGCTGCCGGCTGGCGCACTCACCCCGTTGCCGCCGCTGTCGCACAGCCGGCAGGCCATCGTGGTGGTCACCGACAGCTGGGACGCCACCCAGGGCCGGCTGCAGGCCTATGAACGCCGGAGCAGCAGTGGCCCGTGGCGCAGGCACGGCCCCGCCTTCACCGTGGCCGTGGGGCGGAACGGCAGTGCCTGGGGCGTGGGCCGTGCGTCGCTGCACAATCAGGGGCCGCAGAAGCAGGAAGGCGACGGGCGCAGCCCCGCCGGCATCTTCGAGATCGGCCCTGCGTTCGGGTATGCGTCGAAGATCGCCAGTGCGATGCCGTACCAGCCGATGACGGCCAGCCACTACTGCATGGATGTGCCCACCTCGCCCCACTACAACCGCATCGTCGATGCGAAGGACGTCGGTGCCGCCGCAGTGGAAGGATCCACCGAACCGATGCGGCTGGACCTGCACAACAAGGGCGATGTGCGCTATCGCGAAGGCTTTGTGATCGAGCACAACAGCAGCCGTACGCCTGGCAGGGGCAGCTGCATCTTCGCCCACCTCTGGCGCACCCCGGGCGAGGCCACGGCCGGCTGTACGGCAATGGAGCCGCGTCACATGAAGGCCCTGCTGGCCTGGCTGAAGCCGGATACGCGCGCGGCATTCATCCTGCTGCCGAAGACGGAGTACGACAACCTGCAGGTGCCGTGGCAGTTGCCGGTCCTGACCGGAGCGATGCATTGAGCGCCCCGTCCGAACCGCAGCTGGAACGCGCGGTCAGCCGCTGGCAGATCGTCGGGCTGTCGATCAACGATGTGATCGGCAGCGGCATCTACCTCCTGCCGGCCGCCACGGTGGCGCTGCTCGGGCCGTTCAGCCTGTGGGGCGTGGTGGCTGCGGGCATCGTGGTGGCGCTGCTGGTGCTGTGCTACGCCCAGGCGGCCAGTTATTTCGATGAGCCCGGCGGCAGCTATCTGTATGCACGCGAGGCCTTCGGGCGCTTCGCCGGATTCGAGATCGGCTGGATGATCTGGCTGACCCGGATCAGCTCGGCGGCCGCATTGAGCAATGCGCTGGCCGATGCGGTGGCGCGCTTCTGGCCGTGGGCCGGGCATGACATCGGCCGCATTGCGATCATCGTGGTGTCGCTGGGCTTCCTTACCGCGGTGAACGTGGCCGGCGTTCGGTCGGCCGCACGCACCGGGGTAATCCTGGTGATCGGCAAGCTGCTGCCGCTGCTGCTGTTCGTGGCGATCGGCGCGTTCTACGTTGACATGGACCTGGCCTTCTCCGGCGTCCGCCCGGACCCGCACGACCTGCAACGGATGGGCGAGGCGGCGCTGCTGCTGCTGTACGCCTACGCCGGCTTCGAGAATATTCCGGCCGCCGCAGGCGAGTACAGGAACCCGCGCCGTGACATCCCGTTCGCGCTGATCACCATGATCGTCAGCGTCACCATCATCTATGGCGCGGTACAGCTGGTGGCGCAGGGCACGCTGGCCAACCTGGCCACCTCGCCGACGCCGCTGGCCGATGCCGCGTCCAGTTTCGGGGGAGAAGCGCTGGCGCTGATCCTGACGGTGGGTGCCACCATCTCCATTCTGGGCACCAACAGCAACACCATGATGATGGGCCCGCGGTTCCTGTTCGCGCTGGCCCGCGACGGCTACGGGCCGAAGGTGCTGGCCAACGTGCATCCGCGCTTCCGCACACCGGCGGCGGCCATTGTCACCCAGGGCGTGATCGCGCTGGCGCTGGCGTTGTCCGGGTCGTTCGTGCAGCTGGCGCTGCTGTCGATGACCACGCGTCTGTTCGCCTACATCGGTACAGCGGCGGCGGTACTGGTATTGGCACGGCGTTTCGCCGACCGCCCCGGGGCGCTGAAACTGCCGGGCGGCCCGCTGATTCCGGTGCTGGCGCTGGTGCTGTGCCTGGCATTGTTCGCCAGTGCGAGCTGGCAGAACATTGCGGCGGCACTGGTCGCCTTCGCGGTGGGCGCGGTGATTTACAGACTGCCGCGCAAGGCGACGTGACGACGCGTTGACACGCGGGAATGCGGGCTGATGTGCCGCGCGACGCTTGATGCGGCATTCACTCCGCTGGCCCATGACGTTAACCGGTGCTCCGCTACGGTGATGCCTCACCCCACCGGAGCTACCAGATGAGCCCTGACTACCAGATTCCCGGCCGGGTGCCGGAAGACGGCGTGCCGCGCCAGGCCGTGTCGGACTACTGGCGCGAGCGGTTCTCCAGCGAGCCGTACTATGACCAGAGCCAGTTCTTCGACGATTACGAGCCGGCCTACCAGCTCGGCCACTACTCCCGCGCCGACGACATCATCCGTGCGTACGAAGAAGTTGAAGCCGAGCTGGAAACGCGCTGGGCGCAGGAGCGTGGCAAGAGCAGGCTGACCTGGGCGCAGGCGCGCAATGCGGTGCGCCGTGGCTGGGACGAATCCACTGCCCTGCGCCAGGCGCACCTGGACAAGGGCGTGCCGCGCGGGACCTGACCGGCCCGCGCAGCCAGCCGGCGTCGCCCTCAGTCCAGCGAGGGCGGCGTGACCGGCCGGGCCGGCAGCGGCGGCAGCGTTGCGCCGTTGGCGGCCATCAGGTCGCGGGTGTTCTTCTGCACGGCCACGGCGCCGAACAGCGCCAGCGCGAAGGCCATGCCGTAGAAGCCCTTCTCGCTCAGCAGCAGGGTGGCGTTCCACAAGCCCACCAGCAGCAACAGCAGCGAAGCCAGCAGGGCGAACCAGCACAGCGCGTAGTACAGGCCGCTGACGGGAATGGCCTCGGCCTTGTCGCGCACGCTCTTCTGCAGCGACACCGCCGCAAACAGACCGAACAGCAGCAGGGTGAGGTAGTAGCCCTTTTCGTTGAGCGCCATCTCGGCGTTGAACAGGCCCACCAGATAAGCAGCAGCGCCCAGCAGCAGCGCGCTCCACGAGGCGGCGATGAACGCGGCGGACGGTTTGTGTACCTGTTGCTTCATGATTCCAACTCCCTTGGAAGACAGTGATGCGGGGCCGCCCCACGGGCGGCTGGCGCCAACGGTAGCCGATCCACGCACTGGCGCATACGGGGAATGACGTATGGTGCACGCGGCGAGGACAGGCATGGTGTACAACGCCTATCTGGCCATCGCATCCCCTCCGGAGATACTCCATGACCCGCAAGCTGCTGCTCTCGCTCGCCATCAGCCTTACCCCCGCCCTGTTCACCACCGCCTGCGTGGCCGCCGATACGGCCACCGCGCCTGCGGTCGAAAAGGCGAACTGGCCGTTCACCGCTACCGCCGTCGGCACCTTCAACGAGCCGTGGGCGATGAGCTTCCTGCCTGACGGCAGCCTGCTGGTCAGCGAGAAGCGCGGCGCGCTCAAGCACGTCAACCCCACCACCGGCACCAGCGCCACCATCAGCGGCGTGCCCGCGGTGGCCTACGGCGGCCAGGGCGGCTTCGGCGATGTCCTGCCGCATCCGGATTTCGCCCGCAATCAACTGCTGTACGTCAGCTATGCCGAGGCCGGTCAAGGCGACACCCGTGGCGCGGCCGTGGCGCGTGCGCGACTGGTGCTGCAGCCCGACGGCAGCGGCGCGCTGCAGGATCTGAAGGTGATCTGGCGGCAGACCCCCAAGGTCGAGGGCAAGGGACACTACGGCCACCGCCTGGCGTTCGGGCCGGACGGCAAGCTGTGGATCACCTCCAGCGAGCGCCAGAAGTTCGATCCGGCGCAGGACATGGGCGGCAATCTCGGCAAGATCGTACGGCTGAACGACGACGGCAGCGTGCCGGCCGACAATCCCTTCGCCTCGCAGGGTGGCGTGGCCGCGCAGGTGTGGTCGCTCGGCCATCGCAACGCGCTGGGCATCGCCTTTGACGCGCGCGGCAAGCTGTGGGTGCACGAGATGGGCCCGGCCGGCGGCGACGAGCTGAACCTGATCGAGCGCGGCGCGAACTACGGTTACCCGGTGGTCTCCAACGGCAACCACTACGACGGCCGCGAGATTCCCGACCACAGCACCCGGCCCGAGTTCGCCGCGCCGAAGGTGACCTGGACGCCGGTGATTTCGCCGGCCGGTTTCATCATCTACTCCGGGACGCTGTTCCCGCAGTGGAAGGGCAGCGGCTTCATCGGCGGGCTGTCGTCGACCTCGCTGGTGCGGGTGGCCTTCGACGGCGACAACGCACGCGAAGCCGAACGCTTCCTCATGGGTGAGCGCATCCGGGAAGTGGAGCAAGGGCCCGACGGCGCGATCTGGCTGCTGGAAGACGGCAGCAACGGCAAGCTGCTGAAGCTGACCCCGAAAGCTTGATCCTGCAGCGCCGGCACCGCGCCGGCACTGGCCTGGCGCCCTCGCCGTCTGGCGGGGGCGCGGCCGCGCACTGCCCTACTGGATGGTGACGACCTTGACCTCGGTACGGCTGCAGGCCGTGTCCAGGCAGGCGCCGTTGAGCCAGACCTGGCCGTCGCCGATCATCACCCCCTGCTGGTTGACCATCACCGTGTCGAAGGTCTGCGCGGCAATGGCCTTGCGCACGGCCGGGGTCAGGATGCGCTCGTAATTGCGCTGGAACTCGCCCGGGCCGGCGATCGTGGCGCCGTTGGCGATCTTCAACGGGAAGCGGACTTCCTCGACCACCGCGGCACGGTCGCCGCCATTGACCGCCTTCTGGAAGGCGATGAAGACCGCTTCGTACTGCGCGGCATCACCGAGAACACGGTCGATCCGCTGGCGCACGTCGTCGGCGGCGGCGGCGGCGGCAGGCGCGGGGGCGGCGGGCGGCGGCGCTGCATCGGCGGCCGGTTCCACCGCATCCGGCGACAGGCCGGCCGCTGGCGCCTCGTCGGGTGGCGCGGTGCTGGCCACCGGTGGCGACGTGGCGGCCGTCTCTGCCGGTGGCGATGCCGGCTGCGAACAGGCAGCCAGCAACAGCGTGGGGACCAGGAATGGGATCAGGCGCATCGGACGCTCCATCGGTTCAGCCGGATTGCCAGCCTATCGCCGGCGCCGTCAGCCAAGGATGACGAGCGCGGTGCCGGCCAGCCGCCGGCACCGCCGATCAACCGGCGAGCAGTTCGAAGATCACCGGCTCGCCGCTGGCCGAAGAGGCGCACACCCACAGGTCGAACTGCCCCGGTTCGGCGCCGAACACGCCGTCGCGACCGGTGAACCCGAGCGCATGGCGATCCAGGGTGAACTGCACCTGCGTGCTCTGCCCCGGCTGCAGGGCCACCTTGCGGAAGTCTTTCAGCTCGCGCACCGGACGTACGCGGCTGGCGACGCGGTCGTGGATGTACAACTGCACCACTTCTTCGCCGGCCACCGCGCCGGTGTTGGTCACCGTGGTGGTGATGGTCAGCGTGTCGTCCCAGCCCAGCGTCTTGCTGCTCAACTGCGGCACACCGTAGTCGAAGGTGGTGTAGCCCAGGCCGTGGCCGAACGGGTACAGCGCCGCGTTGGGAATCTCGCGCCAGCGCGCCTTGAACTCCGACATGGTCGGCAGTTCCGGGCGACCGGTGCGCGGATGGTTGTAGAAGAAGGGCTGCTGGCCGGACACCTGCGGGAAGCTCACCGGCAGACGGCCGGACGGGTTGTAGTCGCCGAACAGCACATCGGCCACGGCCGGCCCGGTCTGGGTGCCCAGGTACCAGGTCACCGCCACCGCCTGCGCGTTGCGGACGGCCCCCTGCAGCGCCAGCGCACGGCCATTGCGCAGCAGCACCACCAGCGGCTTGCCGGTCATCGCCACCGCTTCGGCGAGCGCCTGCTGCGCCGGCGGCAGGGTGATCTCCACCCGCGACTGCGCCTCACCGCTGTAGCGCTGCGGTTCGCCCAGCGCCAGCACCACCACATCGGCGCGCAGCGCAGCGGCCACGGCCTGTTCGATGCCGTCCTGCAGGGGCGCTTCCAGCGCGCAGCCCGGGACGATGTCCAGCAGGGCCTCATCGCTGATGGCCGCGCGTACGCCGGCTTCCAGCGTGACATAGCGCGACTTGTCGCCGAACAGCGTCCAGCAGCCTTCGATGTTGTCGCGGTCCTGCACGAACGGACCGATCAGCGCGATCTTCTGCCCGGCCTTCTTCAGCGGCAGCACGTCGCCGTCGTTCTTCAGGAGCACGATCGAGCGGCGCGCGGCATCGCGCGACAGCGCGTCGTGCGCGGCGATGTGCGCGGTATCGGCTTCACGCGCCAGATCCAGCGAGCGGTAGGGATCGTCGAACAGGCCAATCGCTTCCTTCAGCCTGAGGATGCGGCGCACCGATTCATCCAGCGTGGCCATCGGCACCTCGCCACTGGCGACCAGGCCCGGCAGGTGTTCGGCGTAGAAGCCGCTCTGCATGCTCAGGTCCAACCCGGCGGTGAACGCCTTGGCGGTGGCATCACGGTCGTCGGCGGCATAACCGTGGGCGACCAGTTCCATGTCGGCGGTGTAATCGGAGATCACCACGCCCGGGAACTGCCATTCGCCGCGCAGGATGTCGGTCAGCAGTTCGGCATTGGCGCTGGCGGGCACGCCGTTGATGTCGTTGAAGGACGACATCACGGTGAGCGCGCCGGCCTCGAAGGCCGCCTTGAACGGCGGCAGGTGGACATCGCGCAGAGTCTGCGGGGAGATGTCGACCATGTTGTATTCCATGCCGGCCATCACCGCGCCATAGGCGGCAAAGTGCTTCGGCGTGGCCAGCAGCGCATCGGCCGCACGCAGGTCCGGGCCCTGGAAGCCGCGCACGCGGGCGGCGGCGAACGCACAGCCCAGCACCACGTCTTCACCGGCACCCTCGGCGCCACGGCCCCAGCGCTGGTCGCGGGCAATGTCCACCGCCGGCGCATACGTCCAGTGCAGGCCCGCGGCAGTGGCTTCCACCGCCGTGGCGCGCGCGGTGCGCTCGGCCAGCTCCGGCTCGAAGCTCGCGGCCTCGCCCAGCGGGATCGGGAACACGGTGCGCATGCCGTGGATGACATCGGCTGCCAGGATCACCGGGATGCCCAGGCGGCTCTCTTCCAGCGCCACCTGCTGGATGCGGCGGCCGGCTTCCACGCCCACGCCGTTGAACAGCGACCCCACCTTGCCTTCGCGGACCTGTTGCAGCACCTGGTCGGCGTTGCTGACGTTCGCTTCCGGATTCACATCCGGCGCGAACGGCCGGACCATGTCCGCGAACACACCCAGCTGGCCGACTTTTTCTTCGACGGTCATCTGGGCAATGAGGGTTTCGATGCGATCGGCGGCCACCGGCTGTCCTTATGAAAACGTTTACAAGGCCGGGATTCTAGCGTTCCCGAGCCCGTTGTGAATGATTTTGGCGTTCATTTTTCTTCCCCGTGGGGAAATTCCGGCGTCGCAGGGGCGCCGCCGGGGGCAGAGGAGCTTACTCCGCGAAGGCGCGCTGCTGCTGCGCAGCCATCAACATGGCATCGCTCGACGCCTGGAATACCCGCAGCCCAAAGGCCGGCAGGATCGCCAGAAGGTGGTCGAACACATCCGACTGCACGCCTTCGTAGTCGGCCCAGGCGGTGTTCCGGGTGAAGCAGTAGATCTCCAGCGGCAGGCCTTCCGTGGTGGGCTGCAGCTGCCGTACCAGCAACGTCATGTCCGTATGGATGCCCGGGTGCTGGCGCAGATAGCGTTCAACATACGCGCGGAAGGTGCCCAGGTTGGTCACCCGGCGCGCGTTGATCGCGTCCATGCCCTTGGCACGCAGGTCGGCGTTCCACTGCTCCAGCTCGGCCTGCTTGTCGCGCAGGTACTCGCGCAGGACCGCGAACTGCTCCAGCCGGGCCAGCGCCGTCGCATCCAGAAAATCCACGCTGTGCTGGTCCAGGTACAGCGCGCGCTTGATCCGGCGTCCGCCGGCCTCCTGCATGCCGCGCCAGTTCTTGAACGACTCGGTGACCAGCTTCTTGGTCGGGATGGTGGTGATGGTCTTGTCGAAGTTCTGCACGGTGATGGTGTGCAGGGCGATGTCGATCACATCGCCATCGGCGTTCTGGCTGGGCATCTCGATCCAGTCGCCGAGCCGCACCCGGCCATCGCCGCTGATCTGCACGCTGGCCACCAGCGACAGGATGGTGTCCTGGAAGATCAGCATCAGCACGGCGGTGGCCGCGCCCAGACCGGTGACCAGCGGGCCGAGTTTCACGCCGAGCAGGGTCGCCACGATCGACAGGCCGGCGATCACGAACACCACGATCTTCACGACCTGCAGGTAGCCCTTGATCGGCTTGCTGCGCGCGTCCGGGCGGCGCTCGTACAGATCGTTGGCCGCATCCAGTGCGTGCGAGACGGCCAGCGCCACGGTCAGCACCGCCCATGCCCGGCAGGCCCCCATCACGAACTCCACCAGCTGGGGCGGCAGGCCCGGCACCACCTGGACGCCGGCGGCGATGACCATGCTGGGCACCACGTTGGCCAGGCGCGAGATCACCCGCAGGTTGTTGCGGCCTTCATTGCCCGCTCCATTGCCGGGCAGCCGGTTGACCAGCTTGCGCAGGCCGCGCAGCAGGATCCGCTTGGTGACAAAGTTGGCCAGCCAGGCGGCCAGCGCCACGGCTGCCACCACCACCAGGGTGTAGGCCCAGGGCCAGGGTTCGAGGGTGCGCTGCAGGTCCTGCAGCCATTGGGGTGCCACTACCGCATCAAGCATGGTGGGGGGTCTCCAAATGCGTGCGTTGCCGGGCAGAGCCCGGCACTACGGGGTTGCGTTGCCGGGCAGAGCCTGGCATTACGGGTGCGCGTTGCCGGGCAGAGCCCGGCACTACGGGTGTGCGTTGCCGGGCAGAGCCTGGCATTACGGGTGTGCGTTGCCGGGCAGAGCCTGGCACTACGGGTTTGCGTTGCCGGGCAGAGCCTGGCATTACGGGTGCGCGTTGCCGGGCAGAGCCTGGCATTACGGGTGTGCGTTGCCGGGCGGAGCCTGGCATTACGGGTGTGCGTTGCCGGGCAGAGCCCGGCACTACGGGTTTGCGTTGCCGGGCAGAGCCTGGCATTACGGGTGCGCGTTGCCGGGCGGAGCCCGGCATTACGGGTGCTGGGTGGCGGTGCGTTCGATGATCACGCCGACCGCGCGGGCGCCGCGTACCGCGCCCGGCTTGCTCAGCTTCAGCCGCAGCCACTCCACGTTGAACTCGCGCAGCACGATCTCGGCGATGCGTTCGGCCAGTGTCTCCACCAGGCCGAAGTCGGACTCGCGCACGAACTGCTCGATGCGCTTGCTGACGGCTTTGTAATTGAGGGTATCGGCGATGTCGTCGCTGGCGGCCGGGCGGCGGTTGTCGAAGCCCATTTCCAGGTCGAAACGCAGGGTCTGGCGGATCCGCCGTTCCCAGTCGTAGATCCCGATCAGGGCGTCGATCTCGAGACCTTCGATGAATACCTTGTCCATAGGAATGCCACGTGGAAGATGGCGAACATGGTAACGGGCCGGTCCGGAACGTGCCGGGAACCCGGAACGAAGCGCCATCGCCGATGCACTCGCGCCGCAGTACGGTCCGCAGTGGCCGTGGTGCCCAAATGCGCAGAGTTCGACCACTGGATGCAACGCGAGAAGACCGTGACCCAGCGCCTGCATCAACGGCCGGTCTGATGCGGCCGCTGAGGCGTCCTACACCGCCGGCAGCGTAGCCATGTCCCAGCGCGGGGTGACCTGCACCTGCGGCGGGGTGTGCTGCCCCGCTTCCAGCCGCAGCGCGCCGGCGAAGGCAATCATCGCGCCGTTGTCGGTGCACAGCGCCGGGCGCGGGAAGCAGACGCGGCCGCCACGGCGGCGGGCCATCTCGTCCAGGCGGGCGCGCAGGCGCCGGTTGGCCCCCACGCCACCGGCCACCACCAGCACGTCGCAGCCGGCGGCATCCAGCGCGCGGTCGCACTTGACCGCCAGGGTTTCCACCACGGCATCTTCAAAGCCACGGGCGATATCGGCGCGGGTCTGCTCGCTCTGGTCGCTGTCGCGCCAAGCCAGCAGCACCTGGGTCTTCAGGCCGGAGAAGCTGAAATCCAGCCCGGGGCGATCGGTCATCGGCCGGGTGAAACGGTACTTGCCCGGTGTTCCACGCTCGGCCAGCGCAGCCAGCTGCGGCCCCCCCGGATACGGCAGGCCCATCAGCTTGGCGGTCTTGTCGAAGGCCTCGCCGGCCGCATCGTCCAGGGTCTCGCCCAGCAGGCGGTACTGGCCGATCCGGTCCACCGCCACCAGCTGGGTATGGCCTCCGGACACCAGCAGGGCCACGAACGGGGCCTCCGGCGGGTCGTCTTCCATCAGCGGGGCCAGCAGATGACCCTCCATATGGTGGACACCCACCGCCGGCACCTCCAGCGCCCAGGCCAGCGAACGGGCTACGCCGGCGCCGACCAGCAGGGCACCGACCAGCCCCGGACCGGCGGTATAGGCCACCCCGTCGATGTCCGAGACCTGCATGCCGGCCTCGGCCAGGGTCTGCCGGATCAGCGGCAGCAGCTTGCGCACGTGGTCGCGGCTGGCCAGTTCGGGCACCACCCCACCGTATTCAGCGTGGAGGGCGATCTGGCTGTAGACCGCATGGGCGCGCAGGGCGTCGACACCGGACAGCGCGGTGTCGTACACCGCCACGCCGGTCTCATCGCAGGAAGATTCGATACCAAGGACTCGCATAACGCGTATTATGGACCTCTTGAGGCCCGGCAGATGCACCGCCAGCCCATCTGACACCACCTGTGGCCAAGAAGTTTGCCGGGGTGGGTTGCAACTTCTTTTGTCGCCGCTATAATGTGCGGCTCTCACCGGGCGTGACCCGGTTCTACTGTGTCCCGGAGATTCCATGCCCAGCGTCAAAGTCCGCGAGAACGAGCCCTTCGAGTTTGCGCTCCGTCGCTTCAAGCGCACCTGCGAAAAGGCCGGCGTGCTGGCCGAAACCCGCAAGCGCGAGTTCTACGAAAAGCCGACCCAGGAGCGCAAGCGTAAGGCTGCTGCTGCTGTGAAGCGTCAGCTGCGCCGCTCGTCGCGCGACGTTACCAAGCGTCAGCGCCTGTACTGATCGGACGCAACTTCGATGCGGCAGGCCTGTCCTGTCGCGGCGGAGCCGAAGCCGGAACGCGCAAGCGTTACCGGCTTTTTGCGTTCCCGTCCCCAGCTATCGATTGCCCCCTCTTCCACCGATACGAGGTGTTCCATGAGCCTGAAGCAGCAGCTCACCGATGACATGAAGGCCGCCATGAAGAGCGGCGAGAAGCACCGCCTGGGCGTGATCCGCCTGATCAACGCGGCGATCAAGCAGAAGGAAGTGGACGAGCGCATCGAGCTGGACGACGCCGCCGTTGTTGCCGTGCTGGACAAGATGGTCAAGCAGCGCAAGGACTCGGTCACCCAGTACGAAGCGGCCAATCGTGACGACCTGGCGCAGATCGAGCGCGATGAGCTGGTGGTCATCGACCAGTATCTGCCCGCCAAGATGGGCGAAGCCGAGATCGTGGCCGCCATCCAGGCCGCCATCGCCGAAACCGGCGCGACCGGCGCAGCGGACATGGGCAAGCTGATGGGCGCATTGAAGCCCAAGCTGGCGGGCCAGGCCGACATGGGCCTGGTGTCCAAGCTGGTCAAGGCGCAGTTGGCCGGCTGAGCGCCCGCATGCAGCGCCCGTCCCGTGGCGGGCGCCGATCATCGACGCGCGTGGTGCAGCACTGCGCGCGTTTCACCCGGTCTTCGAACCGGGGCTGCTAGAAATCCCGGCATGTCTTCGCTGCCCCCTTCTCCGGCGCCCGACCCGGCGCACGACCCCTCCCGCGTTCCGCACCGCCTGCGCAAGTATGTGGACCGGCTTGAACGCAGCTTTCCAGTTGCCGTGGGCAAGCGCTTTGTCGAGGTGGACGTACTGACCCAGGCCGCTTCGTTGTCCTTCTATGCGCTGCTGTCGATGGCGCCGCTGCTGGTCCTGCTGCTGTGGCTGACCGCCTCGCTGTATCCGCCGGCCCAACAGGCGCTGATCGCACAGATCCACGACGTCGCCGGCAGCAGTGCCGCCACCGTGGCCGACACCGTGCTCAGGAACGCCGACAACCAGCCCGATGTCGGCTCGCTCGCCGGCGTGTGGAGCACGCTGCTGTTGTTCATCGGCGCCACGGCCGTGTTCGCGCAGCTGCAGAACGCCCTCAACCTGATCTTCAACACCAGCGGCGAGCGCCTGGACGGCATCGTGGCGTGGCTGCGCAAGCGGGTGTTCTCGTTCGGCGTGGTGCTCGCCCTGGGCTTCCTGCTGATCCTGTCGATGACCGCCACCACCATGCTGCAGGTGGCCTTCGCGCAGTTGCCCTCGGTGCTGCCGGCCGTGGGCTACCTGACCAGCCTGGCCCTGTACACGGTGGGCTTCGCCTTTCTCTACCACTACCTGCCGGACCGCCGCGTGGCGTGGCGCCAGGCCTTCATCGGCGGCGCGATCACCTCGGCGCTGTTCGCGCTGGGCCGCTATGCCATCGGCCTGTACATCGCTACGGTCGCCCCTGGCAGCGCCTACGGCTCGATGGGCGCGCTGGTGATCTCGCTGGTGTGGATCTACTACGCCACTGTGGTGTTCTTCGTGGGCGCGCTGATGACCGCGGTGGTCGATGAGCGGCTGCGCGCCCGGTTCCACCTGGCGCGGGCCGGGATCGCCGCGCCCAGACCGGGCGAAGTGGCCGGCAGCTAGTAGACTAGTCCGGTCCCCCGCTGCCCTGCGTGGCCGTTCTCCGGCCGCGCCACCTGCCTGCTGCCTATGGCCCGTATCCCCGACGCATTCATCGATGACCTGCTGGCCCGCTCCGACATTGTCGAGGTGGTGGGCAGCCGCGTGCCGTTGAAACGCCAGGGCAAGGAGTATGCGGCGCGTTGCCCGTTCCACGACGAGCGCTCGGCCTCGTTCACCGTTTCCCCGACCAAGCAGTTCTATCACTGCTTCGGCTGCGGCGCGCATGGCACCGCGATCAGCTTCCTGATGAACTACGACCGCCTGGAATTCCTCGACGCAGTCGACGAACTGGCCAAGCGCGTCGGCATGGAAGTACCGCGCGATACGCAGCCGCGCACGGCGCAGCAGCAGGATGACAGCCGCGATCTGTACTCCGCGCTGGATGCGGCCACGCGCTTCTTCCAGAAGTCGCTGGAGGGCAGCGACAAGGCCCGTGCCTACCTGGACCAGCGTGGCGTGGACGAAGAGAACCGCGCGCGCTTTGCGATCGGCTATGCGCCCGATGGCTACAGCGCGCTGAAGGATGCGCTGGGCAAGGACGAGCGGCGCATGAAGCTGCTCGACCGCGCCGGCCTGTTCTCCAAGAACGACCGCGGGCACGTCTACGACAAGTTCCGCGACCGGGTGATGTTTCCGATTTTCGATCGCCGTGGCCGCGTGATCGCCTATGGCGGCCGGGTCATGGAAAAGGACGATGGGCCCAAGTACCTCAATTCGCCCGAGACCGCCCTGTTCCACAAGGGCCGCGAGCTGTACGGCCTGTGGCAGGTGCGCCAGGCCAACCAGAAGATCGAGCGGCTGATCGTGGTCGAGGGCTACATGGACGTGGTCTCGCTGTTCCAGTTCGGCGTTACCCAGGCGGTGGCCACGCTGGGCACGGCGACCACGCCGGACCATGCCGAGCTGCTGTTCCGCAACGCGCCGGACGTGTTCTTCTGCTTCGACGGCGATGCCGCCGGTCGCCGCGCCGGCTGGCGTGCGCTGGAATCGGTGCTGCCGCGCATGAAGGATGGCCGTCAGGCCTTCTTCCTGTTCCTGCCCGATGGCGAGGACCCGGACACCATCGTGCGCAAGGAAGGCCGCGAAGGCTTCGATGCCCGCCTGCAGCAGGCCACGCCGCTGTCGCAGTTCTTCTTCGACGAGCTCACCCGCGAGGTCAACATGGCCACGCTGGACGGCAAGGCGCGGCTGGCCGAGCGCGCCAAACCGATGCTGGCGCAGATTCCCGACGGCGCCTTCGGCGACCTGATGAAGCAGCAGCTGACCGCGCTGACCGGGCTGGGCGCCAAGCCGGGTGCGGCCACGCCGGTCGCGCGCCCGCCATCGCGCGCGGTCGCTCCGGCGCAGCGCCGCAGCCTGGTGCGCGCGGCCATCGCCATCCTGCTGCAGCAGCCGTCGCTGGCGATGACCCTGGAGGGGCATCACTTCAACGGCCTGCGCCTGCCCGGCGTGGACCTGCTGCTGGAACTGCTGACCCTGGTCGAGCAGCGGCCCGATATCAGCACCGGTGCCCTGCTGCAGCACTTCGACGGCCGCGAGGAACAGGAGGCGCTGCACAGACTCGCCGCGCAGACATTGCCCGGCGACGAGGCGATGTGGACCCAGGAACTGCACGATGCGGTCGCCCAGCTGGAAAAGCAGCTGTTGATGCAACGTCTGGACGAGCTTCAGGCAAAGCAGAGCCAGCAGGGTCTGGACGATACTGACAAGTACGAGCTGCGCGAACTGCTCAAAGCGCGCAGCACCATCCGCTTCTGACCGACGGAGCTGCCGTGGCACCCCACATCGCGCGTCCCGCTGCATCGATCGTCCACTGGCGCCGTGCCGGCCTGATCGCCGCGCTGCTCGCGCTGGCCCTGCCCGCCTGGGCCGCGACGCTGCCGTTCGCGCAGCCACGGCCGCAGCTCTACACCGCCGGCCAACCCAGCGCCGCCGAACTGCAGCAGGCCGCCGCCGCGGGGATCACCACCCTGATCGACCTGCGCCAGCCCGACGAGGAGCGCGGGTTCGACGAAACCGCCGCTGCCGAACGCCTGGGCCTGCGCTATGTCCGCATCCCGGTTGCCGGCGCTGCCGGCCTCACCGACGCCAATGTGCAGGCCCTGCGCACCGCGCTGGCACAGAGCCAGGGCCCGGTCCTGCTGCACTGCGCCTCCGGCAACCGCGTCGGCGCTCTGCTGGCGCTGATGAAGGCCCGGCAGGGCGCGTCCGTCGAAGACGCACTGCAGTTCGGCCGCGATGCCGGCATGACCTCGCTGGACGCCAGGACCCGCGTTCTGCTCGAACAGGACACCGCGCGTTGATCCAGTACGCGTGTCCGTCCCCCCTTCCCCCCACGACAGGAGCATGCCGCGCATGACGCCCTGGTGGTCGCGCCTGCGGCCGGACAACTTCACCCTCGCCCTGCTCTGCACCGTGCTGCTGGCCTCGCTGCTGCCCATGCACGGCGCCGCGGCAATGGTGCTCGACGATGTCACCGACGTCGCCATCGCCGCCCTGTTCTTCCTGCACGGCGCGCGCCTGCCGCGCGAGTCGATCGTCGCCGGCATGCTGCATTGGCGGCTGCACCTGACCATCCTCGGCTGCACCTTCGTGCTGTTCCCCCTGCTGGGGCTGCTGTTCAAACCGCTGGACGGCTGGCTGCTGACGCCGGAGCTGTACATCGGCGTGCTGTTCCTGTGCGCGCTGCCCTCGACCGTGCAGTCGTCGATCGCCTTTACCTCGATGGCACGCGGCAACGTGCCGGCCGCCGTCTGCAGTGCCTCGTTGTCGAGCATCCTCGGCGTGTTCCTGACCCCCCTGCTGCTGGCGGTGCTGGCCGGTACCGAAGGCGGCATGCAGAACCCCGTGCATGCCATCGTGAGCATCATGCTGCAGCTGCTGGTGCCGTTCGTGGCCGGCCACCTGCTGCGGCCGTGGATCGCCCGCTGGGTGGAGCGGCAGCGCGCGCTGCTGCGCTACACCGACCAGGGCACCATCCTGCTGGTGGTGTACTCGGCCTTCGGTGAAGCGGTCAGCGAGGGGCTGTGGAGCAAGACGCCGCTGCTGTCCCTGCTCACGGTAGCCATTGTGGCGGCGGTACTGCTCGGCATCGCCATGCCGACGATCCGCTTCATCGCACGGCGGCTGGGCTTCAACCGCGAAGACGAGATCACCATCCTGTTCTGCGGCTCCAAGAAGAGCCTGGCCACCGGCGTGCCGATCGCCAAGGTGTTGTTCGCCGGCGGCAGCCTCGGCGCGATCGTGCTGCCGATCATGATCTACCATCAGATCCAGCTGATCGTCTGCGCGATGATCGCGCAGCGGTATGCGCGGGATCCGGTGAAGCCGGTGAAAGGTGGTGGAGGGCAGTGAGCCCGTTCCAACGTGTACGCCCTGTCGCCAGCCCGTTCAATCGACCAGACGGCCAACACTGAGCTGCGGCATCCACACCACCAGATCGTAGCTGCGCCGTGGATGCGTATCGACGCGCGGCGCGCGTGCCGGCTGTTCGACCAGCGATCGCGGGCCGCAGCGGTCCAGGCAGGCCCACGCCTCTCCGCGCAGCGCGTCCAGGCGTACGCTGTACAGCGGCAGATCGCGCAGTTGCGCTGACATCGGCTGCTGCTGCATCTCCGCCGGTGCGCCCTGCGGGCGCGCGCGCAGCGCATGCGCGTTACCGGTGAGCACCAGCATCCGCGCATCGGCAGGCAGCGCGCTGAACTGCTGCCGCAGGTGGGTTGCCATCGCCGTATCGCGCGTCTGGTTGTCCTTTGAGGTGCCGGTTTCCACGTCATAGCCGGCAATGCCCACATCGCGGCCCTGGGCGCGCAGCGCGCGCACCGCGTCGATGAGGTCCAGCATGTCGCGGCTGCGGCGCCCGTCATGCTGATCGTCCTTGACCGCCCAGAACGGCGAAGTGCGCAGCGCGTCGCGCGCGTCGGCACCGCCGTCGGAGCGCAGATAGCGCGCCAGGGCCGCGTTCTCGCTCATCGGCAGTTCCAGCGCCAGCCGCACCGCGGCATTCTCGCGGCTGTAACGCTCCGTCAGGTCGGCCACCAGCAGCGGCGTTTCGGCGGTGCCGTGGTACTCGCCGAGCACGACCAGGCGGTGGTCGCCGGCGTGCGCCATGATCTGCGTGGCCGTGTCATCGGGCGCAGGCGCGGCCATCGCCGCGCTGCACAGCAGCGTCATGGCCAGCACTGCGCTTGGCATCCATCGTTTCATGCCGTCACGTCCTGTTGGGTCATGAAAGCAATGGCGACAGTTGCCGGAGATTCAAGGCGCGCGTCGCAGCGCGCCCGCGTCCTACAACCAGGGCAGCATCCAGTGGTCCACCATCAGGAAGGCGAACAGCGCCATCAGGTAGACGATGGAGTAGCCGAACATCTTCATCGAGAACAGTTCATCCGGCGGGTTGAGCATGCGCCAGGCGTACCAGAGGAAGACCGCGTTGAGCACCACTGCCCCGCCGAGGTAGAACATGCCGCTCATGCCGAACACGACCGGCAGGATGCTCACAACGGCCAGTGCGATCGAATACGCCATGATCGACTTGCGGGTGTACACCACCCCGTGGGTCACCGGCAGCATCGGGATCTCTGCCTTGGCGTAATCCTCGCGACGGAAGATCGCCAGCGCCCAGAAGTGCGGAGGCGTCCAGATGAAGATGATCAGCACCAGCAACGACGCATAGGCCCAGTCCCACGGCCCCTGCATGCCGGTGATCGCGGCCCAGCCCAGCATCGGCGGGGTGGCGCCGGCCAGACCGCCGATCACGATGTTCTGCGAGGTCGCACGCTTGAGGTACACGGTATAGATCACCGCGTAGCCGATCAGCGAGGCGAAGGTCAGCACCGCAGTGATGACGTTGACCCACACGATCAGGATGGTCATCGACAGCGCGATCAGCAGGCCGGCGAAGACCAGCACCTGCCACGGCTTGACCTTGCCCACCACCAGCGGGCGCCACGAGGTGCGCGCCATCTGCGCATCGATGTGCGCATCCAGCAGCTGGTTGATCGCTGCGGCCGCCGAGGCGGCCAGCCAGATGCCGAGGAACCCGAGCGCGCCGTCGAGCGCCTGCTGCGCGGTGGGCAGCCCGGGAATGGCCAGGAACATGCCCACCAGCGCGGTGAACACGATCAGGGCGACGACCTTGGGCTTGGTCAGGTCCCAGTATTGGCGGTAGTTGCTCAGCATGTCGTCAGCCCACCGTACCGGAGGCCACGGCCGAGGGCCGGCTGGCCGCATCCGGCGACCGCAGGCGCGCCAGCAGCGTCACCAGCACGAACAGCAGCGCAACCGCGCCGCCGCTGTGTGCGACGGCCACTTCCAGCGGCACGGCCAGCTTCACGTTGAGAATGCCCAGCGTGATCTGCAGGGCGACCAGCAGACCCAGCGCCGTCGCCCAGCCGCGCATGCTCGGCAGGCGGAATAGGCGCACCGACAGCCACAGCAGGTACAGGCCCACCACGATGGCCATCAGGCGGTGCGCCATCTGGATGGCGATGCGCGACGCACCGTCGAGCACGCCCCCTTCGTAATCCACGCCGATGCCGCGCCAGAGGGTGAAGCCTTCACTGAAGTTGTGCGGTGGCCACCACTGGCTCACGCAGCGCGGGAAGTTGTCCAGCGAAGCGCTGCCGCCGCCGCAGGCGAGAGCGGCATAGTTGGCGCTGACCCAGCCACCCAGGGCGATCTGCAGCACCAGCAGGGCCACACCGGCGCGGATCAGCCACCGCAGCTTCGGTGCCTCGGCCAGGGTGATCGGCATGTGCGTGGCGCGCCACGCCATCCACACCAGCAGCCCGAACATCAGCATCCCACCCAGCAGGTGACCCATCACCACGATGGGCTTGAGCAGCCAGGTCACCGTCCACATGCCCAGCAGTGCCTGGAAGATCACCACGGCCAGGGTCAGCAGCGCGACGCGGGCCAGATCGCTGTTGGTCCAGCGCCACGCGGCGACCAGCAGGATCACCTCGCCGATCAGCGCGATGATGCTCGCTGGGACATGCATGCCCATCATGTATAGCGGTATGCCGGTGGCCACCAGGACGCAGGCGGTCACCACCGCCGTGCTTCCCCAGCGGCGGCGGCGCGTGGCCAGCAGGGCCAGGGTCAGGATCTCGATGCCCAACGCGCCGGCGAGGAAACGGTGGACCTGCTCGCGCCATGCCTTGTGGGTTTCCAGCGGCCGGATCTTCGCCGCCTCGTGGCCGATGACTTCTTCGGCATGCTGCGGCCAGGTGACACGGCCATAGCAGGTTGGCCAATCCGGGCAGCTCAGGCCGGCATCGGACAGACGCACGAACGATCCGAACATGATCGTGCTGGCCGTCATGATCAGGGCGAACCACGCCAGACGGTGGAAATTGCGATGCAGCGCCGGGCGCGCGGTGGGGTTCATCAAACGGAACTCACTTCAGTTTCAACAGCGTGGCCATGTCCTTGTGCAGACCGGCCAATGCGAATCCCGGCGCATACCGCATGATCACAAACCCGTTGGGATCGATCACATACACAGGCGTGCCGGCGGCGTCATCCACGGCGGGCAAGGCGGCACGCAGGTCCGGCTGGGCGCGCAGCACGCGTAGCGCGGGCAGGCCCTGGACCTCGGCCGGCGGCGTGCCCAGCCACAGGATCTCGACATTATCGGCTTTATGGCCGAACAGCTGCCACACCTTGCCCAATCCCTGCGACAAAGTGACGCACTCGGCCGCACAGCCGTCGCCCGGTGCCACCAGAATGCGCCAGGTGCGTGCCTGCGGATTCCACGGATAGGGCTGGCCATCGGCGAGCGTGGGCGGCCTGGCCACCAGATCCACCGGCGGCGCGAGCATCTGCCCGGTGTTGCGATGGGCCGTGGGCTGCCAGCCGGAGAAACGCAGCACGCCGGCCAGCGCCATCACCCCGAAGAACAGGCCGAACAGGGCGATCAGGGTCCAGCGACCGCGGTTGCGGGCGTTGAGCTGTTCCTGCGGGGTGGCATTCATGCGTGCGATTTTCTCATGGAAGGAGGAGGTGTGCCGGTCAGGGGGCGCGGCCAGGGCTGGACGATCCGTCCGGACGACGGTGGCGGCGCCATTCGAGCAGAAGGGCAACCATCAGAACGGTCAGGGCCAGGCCGAACCACTGCACGGCGTAACCGAGATGGCGGCTGGGCGGCAGGGTGTTGGGCAGCAGCTCCAGATCGCGCGCGTAGCCCCCGGGCAGCGCCGGGTCCAGCCGCAGCACGCGGGCCGGCAGGCTGCCGGGTGGCAGGGACAGCGCAACCGCCACCTCGTCCGGCGGCATCCGGCTGGCCAGCCAGACGTTGGTCTGCTGCGTGGGCGACATCGCCGGGCCGAGCGCAAGCCCGGCGGCCGGCGGCGGCGCGAGCAGGCCAGCCAGCCGCACGTGGTCATCGCGCAGGGTGACAGTGGGCACCGTGCGATCGGGTGGCATCGGCAACCAGCCCAGGTCCACCAGCGCCAGCGCACCGGCATCGCTGCGGAACGGCTGGTAGACCTTGATGCCGGCGCGGCCATCGCGCATCTGGTTGTCGAGCAGCAGCGCCACGGGAAGAAAGCGTCCGGCATCCACCACCCACCGCAGCTGTGGCGGCGCTGCGAGCGCCTCGGCAAGGGTCAGGGCCTGCGCGCGGGCGGGCGCCTGCTGGTCCAGCAGTGCCTGTTTCTCGTGCATCCGCTGCAGTTGCCAGTGGCCGAGGAAGCAGAACAGGGCGATGGTCGCCAGCGCTGCGATCCAGCCCATCAGGCGTGTGTGCTGGCGCATCATGACAACGCCGGCAAAACGCGGTCAGATAGGCCACCCCGCCCTGCCATCGAGCCGCGCATGAATGATTCGTTGAAGACCCTGCTGGTAATCGCGTTTCTGATCGTCATCGTCTGGAATCTGGGCGCGGGACTGTATTACCTGTTGGTCGATCGCGGCCAGACCAAGCGAACCGTCAACGCCCTCACGCGCCGCATCGCGGTATCGGTGGCGTTGTTCCTGCTGGTGGTCATCGGCATCTACAGCGGCTGGATCAAGCCCCACGGGATTGGTGGCTGATGCCGCGTCGCACCGACGCGGCATCCCGTCGCTGCGACGCTACAGCACGTAGACGAACAGGAACAGCATCAGCCAGACCACGTCGACGAAGTGCCAGTACCACGCGGCCGCTTCGAAGCCGAAGTGGTTGTCGCGGGTGAAGTGGCCTTTGGCCGAGCGCAGCCACATCACCACCAGCATGATGGTGCCCAGCAACACATGCGCCCCGTGGAAACCGGTGAGCATGAAGAAGGTCGAGCCGTAGATGCCCGAACCAAGCGTCAGGTTGAGTTCCTTGTAGGCGTGGATGTACTCCTCGGCCTGCAGGGTGAGGAAGAACGCGCCCAGCAGCACGGTGATGCCCAGCCACACCAGCAACTGGCGGCGATGGCCGGCTTTCAGTGCGTGGTGGGCGATGGTGAGGGTGACGCCGGAGGTGAGCAGGATCAGCGTGTTGATCAGCGGCAGGCCCCACGCGGGGATCGTCTGGAAGTGACCGCCGATGCTGCCCGGGCCGTTGGTCGGCCAGGCGGCCGAGTAGCCGTCCCAGAGCAGTTCGTTGGTCATCACGCCATCGCCCTCGCCGCCCAGCCACGGCAGTCCCAGGTTGCGGGTGTAGAACAGCGCGCCGAAGAAGGCGCCGAAGAACATCACTTCGGAGAAGATGAACCACACCATGCCCATCCGGAACGAGCCGTCGACCTGGCGGTTGTAGTTGCCGGCCTGCGATTCGCGCACCACGTCGCTGAACCACCAGAACAGCGTCAGCACCAGCATCGCCAGGCCCGCGTAGAACGTCCACTTGCCCCAACCGGAATCGTTGAGCCAACTGGCCACGCCGACCATCGTCACCATCATCGCGATGGAGCCGATGAACGGCCACTTGCTGTGCGTGGGCACGAAGTACACGTTGGCATCGGGGCTTTGCTGGGCCATGAGTCTGTGTCCGGGTACGTATCAGGGAGCCGAGCGCGCGGTGGCCGGCGGTGTCGCCGGGGCCAGCTGCGCGGACAGTGCGTCGTTCTTGTAGAAGGTGTAGGACAGCGTGATCGTGGTGACGTTGGCGGGCAGGTCCGGGTCGACGATGAAGCGCACCGGCATGTCACGCTTCTCGCCGGCCTGCAGGGTCTGGGCGGTGAAGCAGAAGCACTCGGTCTTGCTGAAGTAGCCCGATGCCTTGGCCGGCGCGACCGACGGCACCGCGCTGCCGACCAGTGCACGATCGCTGTCGTTGCGCGCGTAGTACAGCGCCTCGTTGAGCTCACCGGGAACGACGTCCATCGTCAACTGTTCGGGATGGAACGACCACGGCAGCTTGGAATTCACGCCGCCGTCGAACTCCACGCGTACCGTGCGCTTGCCGCCGGCGGTGGTGGCCGCCGTCGCGCCCGGGCCACGCTCCAGGCGCACGCCGAACACTTTCTCGCAGGCGATGCGGTACAGCGGCACCAGCGAGAACGTCAGTACGAACACCGCCACCGCCACCCCGATCAGCCGGGGCAGACCCGCGTGTCGCGCAGGCGGCGTGGGGCGTTCGTCGCTCATCGCCCGATCACCCCGCTGAGGATGAAGCCCACATAGACCAGCACGGCCACGCCGCCCACTACCCACGCCGTACGTTGCGCGCGGCGGCGGCGCAGGGCCAGGCTGTCGATGTCGTGCGGAGGCGTGTGCATGGCAACCTCAGTGGGTGATGTCGTCGTGGGCCAGATCGCCCGGGCGGATGACCGGCGGCACGGTGAAGGTGTGCGCCGGTGCCGGTGAGGGAATCGTCCACTCCAGCCCCCGTGCGCCTTCCCAGGAGCGGTCTGCCGCCTTCTCGCCGTTACGCAGCGAGACGATCAGGATGGCGGCCATCATGAACGGCGTGGCGAACATGCCGAACGCACCGATCGAGCTGATCAGGTTCCAGTCGGCGAAGGCCACGCTGTAATCCGGGATGCGGCGTGGCATGCCGGCCAGCCCGAGGAAGTGCTGCGGGAAGAACAGCAGGTTGACGAACACGATCGTCCACCAGAAGTGGATCTTGGCCCACGTTTCGTTGTACATGCGCCCGGTCCACTTCGGCCACCAGTAGTACACCGCGCCGATCAGCGCGAACACCGCGCCGGTGACCAGCACGTAGTGGAAGTGCGCCACCACGAAATAGGTGTCGTGATACTGGAAGTCGGCCACCACGATCGCCAGCATCAGGCCGGAGAAGCCACCGATGGTGAACAGGATCACGAAGGCCACCGCCCACAGCATCGGCGCTTCGAAGGTGAGCGAGCCGCGCCACATGGTGCTGACCCAGTTGAACACCTTCACCCCGGTGGGGATCGAGATCAGCATGGTGGCGAACATGAAGTAGATCTCGCCGCCCAGTGGCATGCCCACGGTGAACATGTGGTGGGCCCAGACGATGAACGACAGGAAGGCGATGGCGGCCACCGCGTACACCATCGCCTGGTAGCCGAACAGCGGCTTGCGACTGAAGGTGGGAATGATCTCGCTGACCACGCCGAAGGCCGGCAGGATCATGATGTACACCTCCGGGTGCCCGAAGAACCAGAAGATGTGCTGGAACATCACCGGGTCGCCGCCGCCGGCCGCGTTGAAGAAGCTGGTGCCGAAGAACTTGTCGGTCAGCAGCATGGTCACCGCGCCGGCCAGCACCGGCATCACCGCGATCAGCAGGAAGGCGGTGATCAGCCAGGACCAGCAGAAGATCGGCATCTTCAGCAGGTCGATGCCCGGGGCACGCATGTTCAGCACGGTGGCGATGATGTTGATCGCGCCCATGATCGAACTGATGCCGGCCACGTGGATGGCGAACACGGTGAAGGCGACGTTGTAGCCGCCCTGCAGCGACAGCGGCGGGTACAGGGTCCAGCCACCGGCCGGGGCACCGCCCGGCAGCAGGAAGGTCAGCAGCAGCAGGCTGAAGGCCACCGGCAGCAGCCAGAATGACCAGTTGTTCATGCGCGGCAGCGCCATGTCCGGCGCGCCGATCTGCAATGGGATCATCCAGTTGGCCAGGCCGACGAACGCCGGCATCACGCCGCCGAAGATCATCACCAGCGCATGCACCGTGGTGAGCTGGTTGAAGGTCTCCGGTCTGACGAACTGCAGGCCGGGCTGCATCAGCTCGGCACGGATGATCACGCTCATCGCCGCGCCGATGATGAACATGATGAAGCTGAAGAGCAGGTAGAGCGTGCCGATGTCCTTGTGGTTGGTCGAGAAGAACCAACGCTCGAAGAAGCTCTGCTGATGCCCGTGGTGCCCGTCGTGGTCAACTGCGGAATGCGCCATCGCAACTACACCTCACTGGATCCGGTGGTACCCCCGCCCGCCGGCTGGCGGACGCGGCTCGATTTCAGGCGTTGCTGTCTGCTGCGGCCGGTGCTGCCGGTGCCGTGGGTTCGGCGGCCGGGGCCGGTGCGGCGTCAGCCGGTGCCGCAGCCGGCGTTTCCGCTGCCGGGGCCGGTGCTGGCCTGCGCGAGGCCAGCCATTTCTGGAAGTCCTCCTTGGACACCGCTTCGACCACGATCGGCATGAAGCCGTGGTCCTTGCCGCACAGCTCGGCGCACTGGCCGCGATAGACGCCGGGGGTTTCGATGTTGGTCCAGGCTTCGTTGATGAAGCCGGGAATGGCGTCCTGCTTCCAGCCCAGTGCCGGCACCCACCACGCGTGGATCACGTCGTCGGAGGTGATGACGAAGCGGACCTTGGTATCCACCGGCAGCACCAGCCGGTTGTCCACATCCAGCAGATAGTGCGGGTGCGACTCGCGGGTGGGCACCTTGCCGCTCTGCCGCATGCGGTCGGACTCGCGGTCCAGGCGGCTGGTGAAGGCCACCTCCTCGCCGAGGTACTCGTACTTCCACATCCACTGGTAGCCGGTGACCTTGACGGTCATCTCCGCATCCCGTGTGTCGTAGAACTTGATCAGATTGGCCGTGGCCGGCCACGCCATCACCACCAGGATGATCACCGGGATCACCGTCCAGATGACCTCGGCCCTGGTGTTGTGGCTGAACTGGGCAGCGACCGCGCCCTTGGACTTACGGAACTTGAAGATGGCGTAGAACATCGCGCCAAAGACCAGCACCCCGATCACGGTACAGACCCACAGCGAGAACAGGTTGGATTCCCACGCCAACCGCGAGCTCTGGGTCACCCCCTTGCCCATGTTCAACTGCCACGGTTTGGGGTCGGCCGCCTGGGCCAACGCCATCGCCGGCGCCAGCAGCGCCGCCCCGCACACGCCTGATGTTCCGAACGTCCTGCCCCACTTTCTGCATTGCTTCATTGCCTAGACCCTTAGCGTCGTCGGTTGCAGCCATCGCTGGCCGCGAGCAAGCCTTCTAGTTTCTGAGCCAGTGCCTGGCGTTCGACCGGTGCGAGGAAACATCCCACCGCCACCTGCCGACCGCTGGACACCAGTCGGACCGCCTCATCGTCGGCGACCAGCGTCACCCAGTACGGGTGGGCACTGAACACCGGCAACTGCCCGGGTACGGGGATGACCTCCACGCACCCTGGCACTACCCGTATCTCTTCCTGCCGCTCTCCACTGCGCCACAACGCACGCAGTGCCACTGCCAGCAACAGGCTGTACAGCAGCGCGAAGAGGGGAGCGAACACGTTGCCGGCGAACCAGCCCAGGCCGGCCACCACCCCCATCGCACCCGCCAACACGGCAAACAACAGGACGAACTGCCGGGCATCGAGCGCCCGTGGGGGACGCAGCCGCAGTTGCGTTCCTGATCCGTCCGGAGCTGACAGCACCTCGATCATGTCGCAACCGCGTTTTTTCCTGCCGCGGGAAACGTCCCGATGGTAGCCCTGCTTTCCAGCGAGCCGCAAGGGTCCATTCACAGTTTCAGGAATGGTGCAATACAGCATTGACCCGGCGGCCGTTTTGACGAAACCGGCACAGTTTTGCAGACCCTCGCCGGATCGGGGGAATCCCGCTGTATGAAAGGCTATGGCGCGCACGGCGCAGCACCCGGAAAGCGGTTGAATCGACCGAAAAACGATTAAAATGGTCAAGTTCTCCACGAGCCGATCGGCATGACCGCACCTTCCGCGCTTCCCCCTGCACCGGCCTCGTCCGGCGCCCGCCCGCCCCTGCTCTCGCCCGAGCTGCCGGCGGTTCCCAACCCGTTCCGCCAGGCCATCACCGATGCCTGGATGAAGGACGAAGCCAGCCACGTGCGCGAACTGCTGGAGCAGGCGCGCCTGCCGGCCAACGAACAGGCGCAGGTGCAGGCCACCGCCGCCGACCTGGTCGCGCGCGTTCGCGTGCGCGCCAGGGACCAGGGCGCGATCGAAGCCTTCATGCGCCAGTACGACCTGGGCAGCGAGGAAGGCGTGCTGCTGATGTGCGTGGCCGAGGCGCTGCTGCGCATTCCGGACCAGACCACCGCCGACAAGCTGATCCGCGACAAGCTCGGCGATGCCGACTGGAAAAAGCACATGGGCGGCAGCGATTCGGTGCTGGTCAATGCCTCCACCTGGGGACTGATGCTGACCGGCCGCCTGGTGCAGATCAACGACGCCACCCGCGCCGACGTGCCGGGCGCGTTCGCGCGCCTGATCGGCCGTGTCGGTGAGCCGGTGATCCGCCTGGCCGTCCGCCAGGCAATGAAGATCATGGGCCACCAGTTCGTCATGGGCCGCACCATCGACGAAGCGCTGTCGCG
The DNA here is from genome assembly GCF_049545505.1 of Stenotrophomonas sp. NPDC077421. NCBI lineage: Bacteria > Pseudomonadati > Pseudomonadota > Gammaproteobacteria > Lysobacterales > Lysobacteraceae > Stenotrophomonas > Stenotrophomonas sp. NPDC077421. The sequence goes on from NZ_JBMWDP010000024.1 coordinate 57,648, forward strand.
CTCGCACAAGGGCGACAACGCCAGCTACCGCTATTCGTTCGACATGCTCGGCGAAGGCGCGCTGACCATGAAGGACGCCAAACGCTACCTGGAAGACTACCGTCGCGCGATCCACTCCATCGGCGGCGATCACAAGGCCCGTGGTGGCCGTCCGGACGGCGACGTCAATGCCGCGCCGGGCATCTCGATCAAGCTGTCGGCGCTGTACCCGCGCTACGAGCACGCCAAGCGTGCACGGGTGATGGCTGACCTGGTGCCGGGCGTGCTGGAACTGGCGCAGCTGGCCAGGTCCTACGGCATCGGCTGCACCGTGGATGCCGAGGAAACCGACCGCCTGGAGCTGTCGCTGGACATCATCGAATCGGTGGTGAGCGATGCCTCGCTGACCGGTTGGGAAGGCTTCGGCGTGGTGGTGCAGGCGTACCAGAAGCGTACCCCGTACACGATCGATTACCTGGCCGATCTGGCCCGTCGCATCGGTCGTCGCCTGCAGGTGCGCCTGGTCAAGGGCGCGTACTGGGATGCGGAGATCAAGCGCGCGCAGATCGATGGCCTGCCGGCCTACCCGGTGTTCACCCGCAAGCAGAACACCGACGTGTCCTACCTGGCATGCGCGCAGCGTCTGTTCACGCATGCCGACGCGATCTACCCGATGTTCGCCACGCACAACGCGCACACCATCGCGGCGGTGAAGGCGATCGCCAAGGGCGGCCAGTACGAGCACCAGAAGCTGCATGGCATGGGCGATGACCTGTACGCCGAAGTGGTACCGGCCGACCGCCTGAACGTGCCATGCCGCGTGTATGCACCGGTCGGTTCGCACGAAGACCTGCTGCCCTACCTGGTGCGGCGTCTGCTCGAGAACGGTGCCAACTCCAGCTTCGTCAACCGCATCACCGACGACAGCGTGGCCATCGACGACCTGATCCGCGATCCGGTCGACGCGGTGTCCTCGTTCGCGTCCATCCCGCATCCGAAAATCCCGCTGCCGGTCGATCTGCTGCGCAGCCAGAACCATGACAGGAAGAACTCCATGGGCGTCAATCTCGCCAACGACAACGATCTGCGTGCACTGGCCGCGCAGCTCAACGCGGCCGTGAAGCCGTGGCAGGCCGCACCGCTGGTGCCGGGTGCGCAGCCGACCGGCGCGCTGTTGAATGTGGTCAACCCGGCCGACACCCGCGAGGTCGTCGGAACGTGGCAGCCGGCCGACAGCGCCACCGTGGAGAAGGCGCTGGCCAACGCCGTGGCCGCGCAGCCGCAGTGGAACCGCACCCCGGCTGCCAGCCGCGCGGCGATCCTGGAGCACGCCGCCGACCAGCTGGAAACGCGCCTGCCGGAATTCATGGCGCTGTGCGTGAAGGAAGCCGGCAAGAGCCTGCCCGACGGCATCGCCGAAGTGCGCGAGGCGGTGGACTTCCTGCGCTATTACGCCAAGCAGGCACGCGAGCAGTTCGGCCATGCCGAGAAGCTGCCCAGCCCCACCGGTGAATCCAACGAGCTGCAGTTGCATGGCCGCGGCGTGTTCGTCTGCATCAGCCCGTGGAACTTCCCGCTGGCGATCTTCCTGGGCCAGGTCAGCGCCGCGCTGGCGGCCGGCAACAGCGTGATCGCCAAGCCCGCCGAACAGACCAACCTGATCGGCTACTACGCGGTGAAGCTGCTGCTTGACGCCGGGGTTCCCGAGGGCGCGCTGCAGTTCCTGCCGGGCGACGGTGCCACCGTCGGTGCTGCCCTCACCGCCGATCCGCGCGTGGCCGGCGTGGCCTTCACCGGTTCCACCGATACGGCCCGTGCAATCAACCGTGCGATGGCCGCGCGCGACGCCGCCATTGGCGTGCTGATCGCCGAGACCGGTGGCCAGAACGCTTTCATCGCCGACTCCTCGGCACTGCCGGAACAGCTGGTCAAAGATGCCATCGGCTCGGCGTTCACCTCTGCCGGCCAGCGCTGCTCGGCTGCGCGCGTGCTGTTCGTGCAGGACGACATCGCCGACAAGGTGATGACCATGCTGGCCGGTGCGATGGCCGAACTGAAGGTCGGCAACCCGGGCCTGCTGTCCACCGATGTCGGCCCGGTGATCGATGCCGACGCGCTGCAGATCCTGCAGGAGCATGCCGTGCGCATGGAGAAGGACGCCCGCCTGATTGCCGCGGCCACGCTCAGCGATGACGCCGCGCATGGCACCTTCTTTGCGCCGCGTGCGTACGAACTGAAGAACCTCGACCAGCTGCACAAGGAAATCTTCGGGCCGGTGCTGCACGTGATCCGCTGGAAGGGCGACCAGCTCGATGCGGTGATCGACCAGATCAACGCCACCGGCTACGGTCTGACCCTGGGCGTGCATTCGCGCATCGACGAGACCGTCGATCGCATTGCCTCGCGTGTCAACGTGGGCAATGTGTACGTCAACCGCAACCAGATCGGTGCGGTGGTGGGCGTGCAGCCGTTCGGCGGTCAGGGCCTGTCCGGCACCGGCCCCAAGGCCGGCGGTCCGCACTATCTGCTCCGCTTCGCCACCGAGAAGACCGTCACCGTGAACACTACGGCGGCCGGCGGCAATGCCTCGCTGCTGACCTTGGGCGATTGATCTCCCGCGTCACGCAGTGAACGAAAAACCCCGCGAAAGCGGGGTTTTTTGTCTGTCACTCGGCGTCGATCGATTCGATTTCGTCGCGCATCAGCAGCTCGTTGCCGACGTAGCGTTCGAACTTGATGCGGCCGAAGCCGGCGGCGTACCACGCTTCGATGCGATTGTCTTCGAAGGTTGCCGTGACATGGCAGGTGTCCTTGAAGGTGCGCGGCTGGAAGCCCACCTCCGCCTCCACATCCTCGAAGCCGACGAAGGTGTAGTCGGAGAACCCGTCGTAGTCGAGCGGCTCGACCGTTTCCTCGACGTGATGGGTGCGCTGGCCCTTGCCGGCAAGTTCAAAGCGGTCGCCCGGTTTGGCGCTGGCCGGGAAGGTCGGCGCAGGCTTGAAGATATCGGTCATCACCGGCTTGGACGCGTCGCCGCCCCAGGCGGAGATGCCGAAACGCTCCTGGCCAAGGAACTGGCGGCCGCTGGCATCGTAGTAGCTGGCGGTACCGACGCCACCGCCGGCGCTGTTGACCCGGATCGCATCCTGACCGGCGAACACGGCCTTCTCGATGGTCAGCGTTTCATCGCCGTTGGACCACGACAGGCCGGGCGTGAGAGTGAAGCAGCTGGCGAAGTCGCCAGCCAGTGCAGGGGCCGACAGTGCGGCCAGGCCCAGGGCGAGGGCGGAACGAAGCGCGAAAGGCGACATGTACAGATCCTTGTCAGACGTCATTGACCCACGCGGTGCGCGGGTGGGTGCGCGATTGTACGCGCTGCGTCCTGCAGCTCTGCACCGCGTGCGCCGTACACCGGGCCAAAGCCGTGGCAGAATCCGGCCATGCGCCTGCCCGTCCCGTTTCTCTCGCTTCTGCTGGCCCTGATGCCCGCGCCTGCCGCACAGGCGGTGCCGCCACCGGAGCGCGCACTGGTTTTCACCCGTACGGCGGAGTACCGCCACGATTCCATCCCTGCCGCCGTGGCCATGCTGCAACGCATCGCCGCCACCGAAGGCATGCAGGTCGACCACAGCGAAAGTGCCGCCGACTTCACACCTGCCAATCTGGCGCGCTACCGCGTGGTGGTGTTTGCCAGCACCACCGGCGATGTGCTCGATGACCCGCAGCAGGCTGCCCTGGAAGGCTTCATCCGTGCGGGAAACGGCTTCGTCGGCCTGCATGCTGCCGCCGACACCGAGTACGACTGGCCGTGGTACGGGCATCTGGTGGGCGCGTACTTCCACTCCCATCCGCCCGGCCTGCAGACCAGCCGCGTACAGCCCGAACGCGATGGTCGCGCGCGCGGTGCGGCGTGGACCGTGCACGACGAGCTGTACAACTATCGCGACACCCCGCGTGGCCGTGTGCAGGTGGTCGCCACGGTCGATGAACGCCTGTACGACGGTGGCCGCATGGGCAACGACCACCCGATCACCTGGTGCCATGCCTTCGACGGCGGTCGCAGCTGGTACACCGGCTTGGGGCACGACGCTGCGGTGTACCGCCTGCCGGCCTTCGAGGCGCAGGTGCGGCAGGGGCTGCGCTACGCGGCCGGTCGATCAGGGCAGTGCTGAGCCCGCCGCCTGCGCCTGCCGCCAGGCGCGCGCGGCGTCCTCCCAGTGCTGCCCGTCGAAACGGTGGACCTCAAGCGTCGCCAGATCCACGCCGTCTACGCAGCGCAGGTTGATCACCCACTCCGTGGGCGCGAGCCGCGGATGACTGAACGGCGCCGCCCCGCAGCAGTGGCAGAAATAATGCGTGGCGGTATGCGTGCCGAACGTATAGGTGGACAGCCGGCTGTCGCCCTCGATCAGTTGGAAGCGCGCATCCGCGCAGCCCATCCAGATCGCCCCCCGCTGATGGCAGAGCGAGCAATTGCACGCGAAGGCGCGCAGCGATGGCGCCTGGAAGGCGAACCGCACCGCACCGCAGTGGCAGGCGCCGGACCACGTGGAGAGGGTCATCGCACACCTCCCACGCACGGCGCGGGCTGCAGAGGCGCGTACCCGGCCGCACGCACGACGTCGTCGCATTGCCAGACCAGCCCGTTCCCCGCCCAATGACCATCGGCGACGTCCTCGATCACCGTCGAGGCAATCCTCCGACGCGGCTCGTTGCCCCGTCCGCAGGCGCGTACGGCAGCGGCATGGACGGCCGGCAGCCGCCGCGCACAGCGGGCGGCATCAACGGCGGTGGCGGGCTGGCGCAGGGTGATATCCGGCATGAGGAGCACCACGAAAAAGAGGTCTTCATTGAATCTGCGCGCGGCGGCGGACACCATCGACGGATTCGACATCTTTCGTGCGGAATCGGCCAATGCAGGATTTCACCGTCATCGTGCTCCCCGGCGCCTTCGCGTCCAGTGTGGCGCTGACCGTGGACATGCTCTCCACCGCCGCCACGCTGGCCCTACGACTGGGCGTGCCGGCACCCCGCTGGCAGATCTGCAGCGCCACCCGCGGGCCGGTGCGGCTCGGCGAACACCTGCAACTGCGTGCGCACCCACTGCCGCGTGCGCCTGATGGAAACGCGTGCTGGATCGTGCCGGGCCTGGGGGTGGACGATCCGCAGGCGATCGCCGCGCGGCTGGCCGGCGCCGACGTGCCGCGGGTGCTGCGTGCCCTGCGTGCGCACGCTGCCGCAGGCGGTCGCCTGGCCGCCTCGTGCGCGTCGGTATTCCTGCTGCAGGCGGCCGGGCTGCTCGCCCAGCGCCGCGTCACCACCACCTGGTGGCTGGCCGCGGCATTGCAGCGGCTGGAGCCGGCCTGCCAGGTCGATGCGGACCACATGGTGATCGACGACGGGCCGGTGACCACCGCCGGTGCGGCGCTCGGCCACAGCGACCTGATGCTGCACCTGCTGCGCCAACGCTTCGGCCCCGCATTGGCCGGGGCAGTGGCACGTGCGCTGCTGCTGGACCGACGCCAGCTGCAGTCGCCGTTCATGGTCCCGGCGATGATGGCGCAGGGCAATGCGTTGATCGCCGCCCTGACCGCGCATGTGGAAGCGCACCTGCCCACTGCGGTGACGGTCGGCGATCTGGCCCACCACATGGGCATGTCCACGCGCACACTGTCGCGACAGGTCACCCGTGCCACCGGGCACGGCCCGCTGCACCTGATCCGCAGCGTGCAGTTGAACCGGGCGCGGGCGCTGCTGGAGAACAGCCGTTATTCGGTGGAGGCGGTGGCCGAGCAGGTGGGCTATGGCGATCCCACCGCGCTGCGGCGGCTGCTGCGCCAGCGTCTCAACGCAACGCCGCGCCAGCTGCGCTGAGCGCGGCCCGGATGCCGGAAACAGAAAGGCCCCGCGCGAGCGGGGCCTTTCGTCCAGCGTGTGATGTCCGCTTGCGCGTCGATCAGAACTTGTAGTTCACCGACGCCGCCAGCACATCGCCGCGCACCTTGTACTTGCCGGTGAGCGAGTTGCCCTGGTTGTTGGTGGTGCCGGCGATGATCACGTCCGGATCCTTGGTGAACAGGTGCAGGTAGCCGAAGTTGTATTCGACGTTTTCCGACGGCGTCCAGCCCACGCCCAGCGAGAGCCACTTGCGGCTGGTGTCGGGCACGCGCACGTCGCGGTGTGCGTTGGTGGTCGGGGTCTGGTCCAGCGCGATACCGCCGCGCAGGGTGACGGTGTCACTCAGCTTGTAATCGGTACCCAGCGAGACGAAGGTCGTGTCGCGGTAGCCGAATTCCAGCACCGAATCGGGCTGCGCCGACGCGTAGTCGATGGTGACCTGGTCGAAGGCGGTCGACCACGCGGTGCGGGTCACGTCGCCCATCACGGTCCACTTGTCATTGACGTTGTGGGTGACGCTCAGGGTGGCCGAGGCCGGCAGGGTCACGGTGGCCTTGCCCGAGGTGCTCACGAAGCGGCCCGGCTGCACGGCGTTCAGTACGGTCGCCACGTTCGGCGGCACCACGAAGGTTGCATCGCCGCCGGTGATCTTGTGCTCGACCTTGGAACGGTAGCTGATGCCGATGTGGGTGTTCTCATCCGGGCTGAACAGACCGCCCACGGTCCAACCCACCGCATTGTTGTCGCCTTCCACGGTCAGCTTGCCGTCGGCGCTGCCCGGGGTGAAGCCCGGCACGCGCGACTGCGCCAGCGCGGTGCCGAAGTCGATGTTGTTGCTCAGTTCGATGGTCAGGTGTTCAACGAACACCGACGCGCCGAACGACACGTACGGATTGACGTCGTACGAGGCGGCAAAGCCCAGGTCGATCGCCTTCAGGTCGGTCTTGAGGCCGCTGTAACGGCCGACCCAGCCATTGTCGTATTCGGTCTTGAAGCCGAACGGTGCGGTCAGCGACACACCGAAGTGGGCCTTTTCACCGATCGGCATGTGGAAGTAAGCCGCCGGAACCGGAGCGATCATGCCGGCGTCGCCGCCGTCACCGCCGGTCTGGGCCTGGCCGGTCGGCTTGCGGCCGGTGCCGTGGAACTTGGCCGAGAAGCTGATGGCGCTCAGGTCACCCTGGACCTGCATGCCTTCCAGCTGGCGCATGCCGGCCGGGTTGACGGCCATGATGGAGGCGTCGCCCGCGGCGCTGCCGGAGCCGGCGAACGAACGGCCGAGGCCCTTGGCGCTGTTTTCCTTCAGCTGGAAGGCGGCGGCGTTGACGTGGCCAGCGGCCAGGGCACCGGCAATGCCGACGGCCAGGGCGGTGACACGGGCAAGCGTGGAAGCGGTATGCATTGTTGGTTCTCTCCGGAATTGCGGTGATGTTTGGCAACGCGCGCCTGCGTAGCCCCTTCCCTTCCGGGTTGGGACGACGCGCCGGATTCCCCTCCCGACATACGACGCCGTATGCGAGTATACCCAGACCGGTTAATGAAACAATAACGGCCGTCGCCCTCCCGGCCATTCAGGCTGAACGCGACATTCCCCCACCCGGGCCGCCCCCGCGCTAGGCTAGCGCCACCCATGTTCGTGTCGATTCCCTCCCGCAAGAAGTCCGCGTTGCGCTGGGCCACCCCGCTGCTGTTCGCGGCCCTGTGGCTGGCGTTCCTGTGGTCGATCTCCCGGCCGGACGACGCCCGGCGCAGCCTCTGGCTGGATTGGGGCGCCCTGTCCACCGGGCTGACCCACCCGCAGGACTGGTGGGCCACTCTGCAGGACGGCAGTGTGCTGCGGCTGTTCACCGCCCTGTTCCTGCATGCGGACTGGTCGCACCTGCTCGGCAACCTGGTGTTCCTGCTGATCTTCGGGCTGCCGGCCGAACGCGTGCTGGGGCCGTGGCGGCTGATCCTGCTGTTCCTGGTCGGCGGGGCGATCTCCAACCTGACCGCGATCTACACGATGGGCAGCCCGGACCAGATCATCATCGGTGCCAGCGGCGCGGTGTCGGCACTCATCGGTGCCTACCTGGCGCTGTTCCCGGGCGCGCGGCTGGGCGTGGTGATCCCGCTCGGCCTGTTCCTGGAGTTCGTGCGCGCGCCGGCCTACCTCCTGATCGGTGTATGGGCGGCGCTGCAGGTGGTGTTCGCCTATATCGGCCCGACCTTCGGCATGGTCGCCTGGTGGGCGCACATTGCCGGCTTCGCCTTCGGGCTGGCCTACGGCGTGTACGTGCGCGCGGCGATCGCGCGGCGCCTGCGCAAGCGGCACGGCTTCTAGACCCGGCGGCTTCCATCTCCGTGCAGCGCAGCGCCGGTTCCGCCCGGCTGCCGCGGTGCCGATCATCGCCGCGCTGCGCTCGGCTCTACGACGGCCGGCGTACGATCGATCAGGGCTTGGTCGGCATTTCTGCGGGCTTGGCTTCAGGCTTGGCTTCGGGCTTGGCCGCAGGCTTCGCCTCCGGCGTCGGTGCCGGCTTCTTCGCCGCCTCGGCCTTCTGCTTGGCCGCCACCGAACCCGGCTGCTTCAATTCGGCCAGTGCATCGTTGATCGGGCCGTCGCCGGGCAGTACGTCGCCGGCCTTGTAGCCGTCGCCGCCTTCCTCATCGCCGCGCAGATGACCCGGCAGGGTCGCTTCGCTGTAGTCGGTCAGGCTCGCCGGCAGCGCGTCGTCGCCGTCGCGCCTGTCGGGCAGCAGCACCACGTCCGGCACGATGCCGGTGGCCTGGATCGACTTGCCGCTGGGCGTGAAGTAGCGCGCGGTGGTGAGCTTGACCGAATCACCGTTGTCCAGCGGCAGCACCGTCTGCACCGAGCCCTTGCCGAAGGTGCGGCTGCCGACCACGCGCGCACGGCCGTTGTCGCGCAGCGCGCCGGCCAGCACTTCCGATGCGCTGGCCGAACCGGCATCGGCCAGCACTACCACCGGCGCGCCTTTGAGCAGATCGCCCGGCGTCGCGTCGAAGCGTGCGTCACTGATCGAGATGCGGCCACGGGTGCTGACAATATTGCCCTTGTCGAGCAGGTCGTCGGCCACCTGGACCGCAGCGGTGAGCAGCCCGCCCGGGTTGCTGCGCAGGTCCAGCACCAGGCCCTTGAGCTTGCCGCCGGCCTGCTGCTGCAACTGCGCGACATGCTTCTGGAAATCGGCACCGGTGTCGGCCTGGAAGGTGCTCAGGCGGATGTAGCCGTAGCCGGGCTCCAGCATCCGGCTGCGCACGCTGGTGACGCGGATGGTTTCGCGGGTGACGGTCACATCGAACGGTTTGGGACGGCCTTCGCGCACCAGGGTCAGCACCACCTTGCTGCCGGCTGCGCCGCGCAGGGGTTCGGTGGCCTCGATCGCGCTGATCGGCTTGCCGTCGATGGCGATGATCAGATCGCCAGCCAGGATGCCTGCACGCGCGGCCGGGGTGTCGTCGATCGGCGAGATCACCTTCAGGCTGCTGTTGTCCGGCTGTTGCTGCAGCTCCACGCCGATGCCCTCGTAGGCACCGTTGGCCTGCTCATCGAAGGCCTCGGCATCTTCCTTGTCGAAGTAGGTGCTGTGCGGGTCCAGGTCCAGCAGCAGGCCTCGGATCGCGGACTGCATCAGCTTCTTGTCGTCCACCGGGTCCACATAGGCGGCGCGCACCGCGTTGTACACCGCCACGTAGCGCCGGATTTCCTCGAGCGGCACGCGCGAAGTGACCGCCTCTTCACTGGTTGCCGCATCGCTGCCGCGGGTCGGCGCACCGCCGGTCTGCTGCGCCCAGGACATGGCCGGCAACAGGGCCAGCAACAAGGTGGCGGAACGGGCTACGCGCATGAAGCACTCCAGGGTAAGCGGGGGACGGGAACACACACACCGGGGTGCGTGTCCCGATTATGCGCGAAGGCCGGATAAATTCCCGTTGAACCGCCCGGTACCGGTGCGCGTTACGAGGGGGGCGCGATTCATCGCCCCCCGCGTGGACTCAGCGGCGCTGCAGCCAGGAACCGGGGTCCACGGGCTGGCCGTTGCGACGCAGCTCGAAGTACAGCGCCGTCACGCCCTGTCCGCCGGAGTTGCCGACCTTGGCCACCGCATCGCCCTTCTTCACCGCCGCGCCGGCATCGCGCAGCAGGGTGTCGTTGTGGGCGTACAGGCTCATGTAGCCGTTGCCGTGGTCCACGATCAGGATCATGCCGTAGCCGGTCATCCAGTCCGAGAACACCACCGTGCCATCAGCCACGGCGGTGATGGTGCTGCCGGCGGGCGCGCCGATCAGGACACCGCTGCTGGTGCGACCGTCGGGCAGCTTGCCACCATAACGGGCCAGCAGATTTCCCGACAGCGGCCAGCCCAACCCGCCCACTTTCGGTGCCGGTGCCGAGGCCACCACGGGCGGAACCTTTACCGCACGTGGAGGGGCACGCGTCCCGCTCGCCGCGGCCGCCTTCTCGGCTTTCTCGGCGGCCGCCTTTTCCGCTGCGGCACGACGGGCAGCCGCGCGCCGCTCGGCTTCGGCGCGTGCCGCCGCCGCACGCAGGTTGGCCAGCAGCGTTTCCAGTGCCTTGGCATCCTGGCCCAGCGCCTTCTCCCGCTCGCTGCGATCCTTGAAACGCTCGTCCAGCGTGGCCACGGTGGCGGCACGCGCGCGACGGTCGCCTTCCAGCGCTGCGGCCTGCTGCTTCTGCTGCTGGCGCGCGCCCTCCAACGCCTGCCGACGCTCGACGATCTGCGTTTCCAGCGTCTGCAGGTCGGCCAGGTCGCGGGTCAGTGCCTGGATGCGCTGCGCGCGCTCGCGCTGCAGGTAGCGATGGTAGGCCAGCGTGCGGTTGGCATCGGCCACGCGGTCCTGCGACAGCAGCAGCTTGAGCGGGGCGTTGTTGCCCACGCGGTACGCGGCACGCAGCAGCGATGCCAGCTCCTCGCGTTGCCGGGCCATGCCGGCCTGCAGCTGGCTGCGCCTGCGTTGCAGTTCCTCCATCGCGCGGGTTTCGCGCTGCAGGGCGGTCTCGGTCTGGGCCAGAACGCGGCCGGTGCGGGCGACTTTCTCATCGGCTTCGCGCAGTTGCCGCGATGCCTGGCCACGCTGGCTCTCCAGGGTGCGCCGCTCCTGCGCCACGCCCTTGAGCTCGCTGCGCAGCTTCTGCAGCTTGCGCTCGGTTTCCTTGGGCGTCTGCGCCACTGCGCCCTGGCCGGCCAGCATCAGCGCGGTGACCAGCAACAGCCCCTGCAGCATCACGCCCAGGCGGCGCGAAACGACGCGCCCCGTCGTGGGTTTGTTATCCCGGCGTGAGGAAAAGGCGTTGTGGCGCAAGGGCTTTCCAGTGACTTCAGGCAGATGCAGATTGTAGCGACGCATGGTGACATTGCAGCAGGCGGCCTGCCAGCCGCGCGCCAGACAACCGAGGCTCCCATGAAATCTGTTTCGTTCCCATTGCTCTTGGCCCTGATGGTGTCGGGTCCCGTGCTTGCCCAGGACGACATCAGCAAGGTCAACGGCAGCATCACCGCCCGGTCCGGCCAGACCTACGGCGACCTGGATACCGTCAATGGCGGCATCCGCGTCGAGGAGGGCGCCGTCACCGGCGACATCGAGACCGTCAACGGCGGCATCCGCATCGCCGAGCGTGCGCATACCGGCAGCATCTCCACGGTCAACGGCAGCATCCAGATCGGACGCGAGGTGGTGGCCAACGGCGACGTCGAAACCGTCAACGGCAGCATCTTCGCCGACCGCGGCAGCCAGATCGAGGGCGGTGTGGATACCGTCAACGGCAGCATCGGACTGGTCGAGACCCGGCTGGGAGGAGGCATCGAGACGGTCAACGGCGACATCACCGTTGGCGTCGGCTCGCAGGTCGGCGGCGGCATCCGCGTCAAGAAGGCCAGCTTCAACCTGTCACTGACGCCGGGCCGCAAGCCGCGCGTGATCATCGGTCCCAACGCCGTGGTCGGCGGCAACCTGCAGTTCGACCGCGATGTCACGCTGTACATCCATCGCAGCGCACGTACCGGCGCCATCAGTGGTGCGGTGGCGCAGGCCTTCGACACCGACACCGCGCCGCAGGATTGATATGGTGTCCCACCGGCGCGCTGCTGGCGCCGGCCTCTTTTGATCCAGGAACCGACGATGCCCCGCAAACTTCTGTTGTGCCTCGCCGCTGCCGCCGCTCTGTCGGCGTGCAAGGGCGAGCAGACCGCTCCCGCGCCCGCCCCGGCGGCCGCGCCGGCCCCCGCGGCCGGCCATGCCTTCTCGCCCGACATCAACGTCGGTGACTTCGCCGAGCTGGTCAAGACACTCGCCTCGGACGACTTCGAGGGCCGCGCGCCGGGTAGCGTCGGTGAGGACCGCACGGTCGAGTACATCCGCGACCAGATGCAGCGCATCGGCCTGCAGCCCGGCAATGGCGACAGCTGGTTCCAGGACGTGGCGATGACCGAGACCACCGCCGACGAATCCACCGTGCTCACGCTCGAGCAGGACGGCAAGACGCGCACACTGACGTTCGGTACCGACATGGTGATCGGTACCCGTACCGGCCAGCCGGAGGTCAAGGTGTCGTCCAGCGACCTGGTGTTCGTCGGCTACGGCGTGGACGCGCCGGAGCAGAAGTGGAACGACTACGCGGGCCAGGACTGGAAGGGCAAGACGGTGGTCATGTTCGTCAACGACCCCGGCTTCCATGTCGATGACAGCACGTTGTTCGACGGCAAGCGGATGACGTACTACGGCCGCTGGACCTACAAGTTCGAGGAAGCCGCGCGCAAGGGCGCCGCCGCGGCGCTGATCGTGCACGATACTGCCGGCGCCTCGTACGGCTGGGACGTGGTCAAGAACTCCTGGGCGGGTCCGCAGTACGACCTGCCGGCCAAGGACGATCCGGAAGCGCGCCTGCCCGCACAGGGTTGGCTGAGCGCCGATGCGGCGCGCCAGCTGTTCGCCGAGGCCGGGTTGGACCTGGACAAAGCGTACAAGGACGCCAGCAAGCGCGGTTTCAAGCCGGTCCCGCTGAAGGCGAAGGTGTCCTTCGACCTGAAGAGCACCATCGCCGAGAAGAAGTCGCGCAACGTGGTCGGCGTTCTGCCGGGCAGCAAGCGCGCTGACGAAGCGGTGCTGTACATGGCGCACTGGGATCACCTGGGCAAGCACGAGGGCGAGCAGGGCGACAACATCTACAACGGCGCCATTGACAATGCCACCGGGGTAGCCGGCATCCTCGAGATCGCCGATGCGATGGTCCACCAGCAACCTGCGCCGGAACGCTCGGTGGTGTTCCTGGCGGTCACGCTGGAGGAATCGGGCCTGCTGGGTTCGAAGTACTTCGTCAATCACCCGACCTTCCCGCTCGACAAGATCGCGGGCGTGATCAACATCGATGCGATGTCGGTGGCTGGCCGCGCCAAGGACATGACCGTGACCGGTTTCGGCAGCTCCGAGCTGGAGGACATCCTCAAGCCGCTGGCCGCCAACCAGGGCCGTACCCTGCATGGCGAGACGGCGGTGCAGAGCGGCTTCTACTTCCGTTCGGACCACTTCAACTTCGCCAAGGCCGGCGTGCCGGCCCTGTACGCCGACGGCGGCGAAGATCTGCGCGAGGGTGGAATCGACGCGGGCCGCAAGGCCGCTGAAGACTACGGGCGCAACCGCTACCACGGTCCGAAGGACGAGTACGACGCCGCCACCTGGAAGCTGGACGGCACGGTCGAGGACCTGCAGCTGCTGTACGGCGTCGGCAAGGAGCTGGCCGGCGGCGATCGGTGGCCGAACTGGTACGAGGGCAACCCGTTCAAGGCAGCCCGCGACACCATGATGAAGGGCAAGACCCCGCCGCCCGCAGCCAAGTGAGCTGACGCGCAGGGAGTGAACAGAAACGGCGCCGAGAGGCGCCGTTTTTTCATGGCCGGGGTGGAGCGCGGGAACGTGCGCGCGGGAGGTGCCGAGCATTGATCGTCCCCTTCGATGGCCGCCAGGTGCCGACCGCGGGTCGGTACGGCGCACTACCGCGCGCAGCGACCGCCGTTGCGCACCGTCACCCGACCGTCAGTCGGTTGCTACCCGGGGGACAGCGCATGGGCGGCGATCCGGGGACGCCGCGTTCGGATGTGGACCGGCGGCGTCCGGTCGATGTCCACCGTAGGGGAGCGATGCATCACCGCGCGCAGGCAACGCATAAAGAAAAAACCCCGCTGCGTAAGCAGCGGGGTTTTTGGGGTGTAAACCCTGGCGATGACCTACTCTCGCATGGCTTAGGCCACACTACCATCGGCGCAGCTGCGTTTCACTTCCGAGTTCGGGATGGGATCGGGTGGTTCCACAGCGCTAATTTCACCAGGGAGACGGTTGGAGCAGCGCATTGCGCCAGCTCGGCAGAAGTCTCTTCCGAGAAGCTGACCCGTTGAAAATCAAGGGCCTGCAATTAAAGGAAAACCCCGCTGCATGAGCAGCGGGGTTTTCGGGGTGTAAACCCTGGCGATGACCTACTCTCGCATGGCTTAGGCCACACTACCATCGGCGCAGCTGCGTTTCACTTCCGAGTTCGGGATGGGATCGGGTGGTTCCACAGCGCTAATTTCACCAGGGAGACGGTTGGAGCGTCGCCATCCAAAACAACGGATATAGGCGCCTGCCTCTCATAGTTCTTGTGACGTAGCGTGCACTTGGGTCTATCGACATGTCATGTCGGCCAAGGCAACTTGAGGTTATATGGTCAAGCCACACGGATCATTAGTATCAGTTAGCTCAATACATTGCTGTACT
>NZ_JBMWDP010000025.1:0-72215 GCF_049545505.1 Stenotrophomonas sp. NPDC077421
CAACCCTCGATTTTCTGGAGCGGCCAATAAAGCCAGCTGCGACAGGCAGTTAGCTCACTTTCGGCCCGTTTTTACACGAATCCCTGCCGACCCTCTGCTCCCGCTGCCGCCGCGCCCCACGGGCGGCCCGGGGCAGTTCGCGTTCGCCGACCGCGACGCGGTCGCGGACCTGCTGGCAGCGAGCGGCTGGGCCGATATCCGGATTGAACCGCTGGACGTGGTCTGCCGCATCACGCGTGCGGAGCTGACGCGCTACGTGGCCCTGCTGGGGCCGGTGGGCCAGGCGCTGCGTGACCCGGACGTCGATGCCGCGCTCCGCACCCGCGTGCTGGCGGCGATGGACGCGGCGTTCGCGCCCTTCATCGATGGCGACACAGTGGCCTTCACCGCCGCCTGCTGGGCGCTGCACGCCCGCGCGCCCTGACCGGTGGTCGCATCAATACCCCGGTCAGCGCCAGTGCGGCCAGTGCGATGCCCGCCGCCGTCAGGAACGCATACACCGCGCCGCCTGCATACGCCTGGCGTGCCAGGCGCCCCATGCCATCGGCGGCCATCGACAGCTCGCCCACCACCACGCGCTCCAGCAGGGCCGGCGACACGGCGTGACCGGCCTCGGCAAAGGACTGTGCCGCCGTGGCGCGTACCTGGCTCGACAGCACCGCGCCCAGCGTGGCGAAGCCGAGCAGAATGCCCGAGAACCGCGCGGTCGTACTGATCCCGGAGGCCATGCCCGCGCGCTCGGGCGGCATCACGCTCATGATCGCCTTCTGCGTTTCGCCATTGAGCAGCCCGCCCCCGCTGCCCAGCACCGCCATTGACAGCAGCAGGCCCAGGTCACTGTGCCGCCACAGCGCCAGTGCGATGCCGAGGTTGCCAAGCACCGCCACACCAAGGCCGAGCGCCAGCAGCCTGCCGGTCGGCCAGCGGCGGCCGAGACGACGCCCAGCGAAGGGCATCAACAGCATGGCCAGCGCAAACGGCAGCATGTGCAGCGCGGCCTCCAGCACACTGTCGCCGCGTACGTTCTGCAGCAACAGCGGCAGCAGCGAGGCCATTACCTGCACCGCTGCGGCATAGGCGAACATCGCGACCACCGCACCGACCACCGCCGGGTACCGGAACAGGCCCAGGTCGAGCATCGGCTGCGCACGGCGGCGCTCGACCACCACAAAGGCGCCGGCCAGCGCGGCGGCGGCGAACAGCCAGGGCAGCACCGTCACGCTCGACCAACCCGCCACAGGGCCTCGGATCAACCCCCACGTCCATGCCAGCATCGCGCCGGCGAACAGCAGCACGCCCGGCACATCGAGCGGTCGTCGCTGCGGATCGCAGGAGTCGGCGATGCGGCGCGCGCTCATCGCGGCCAGCAGCAGGCACAGCGGCAGGTTCAGGTGGAAGGCCCAACGCCAGCCCAGCCAGGTTGCGATCACACCCCCGATCAGCGGTGCCAGCACCATCGTCAGGCCCATGATCGCGCCCCAGACCGCCCACGCCCGCGCACGCGACGCAGCGTCCTGGTGCGCATGGCCGATCAGCGACAGCGCTGGCGCCAGCATGAATGCCGCCGCCGCGCCCTGCCCGCCCCGCGCCAGGTACAGCACCGGCGCGCTCGCGGCCGCCCCGCAGGCCACCGAGGTCGCCGCAAACAGCAGCAGTCCGATGACGTACAGCCGCCGGCGACCGATCCGGTCGGCCAGCGTTCCGGCCGGCAGCAGCAGCGAGGCGAAGCACAGGACGTAGGCGCTCACCACCCACTCGATATCGGCGAAGCTGGCCGACAGATCCCGTGCGATGGTCGGCAGCACCACGCCCACCACGTTGGTGTCCAGCACGGTCAGTGCGCAGCCCGCGGATGCCAGCAGCAGCACCGCATCCGGTCCGCCCACGCGTGCCGGCGCTGCCGGGTTCATTCGCCCGGCACGGCCAGGCGCGCGCGCAGCCTCGCTTCGATTTCGCGGTCGTCCAGCGCGTAGCCGTACACGTCCTGGAGCGCGCCATCGGCACCCAGCAGGAACCAGGACGCGGTGTGTTCGAAGGTCGCCGCGTCACCCTCGCCCACGCGGCGGTACGTCACGCCCAGGCTTTCAGCCAAGGCACGGGTGCCGGCCTCGTCGCCGGACAGGCCGATGAAGCCGGGATCAAACGCGGCCAGGTACTCGCGCAGGTGCGCCGGCGTATCGCGTGCCGGATCGACCGTCACGAATACCACCTGCAGGCGGTCGCCAAGTGGACCCAGCCGGCGCTTGAACTGCACCGCCTTGTACAGGCTCAGCGGGCACACCTCGGGGCAGTGGGTGAAGCCGAAGAACAACAGCGTCGGCTGGCCCCGCAGCCCGGCGATGGACAGGCGCCGGCCGTCGCTGCTCTGCAATGCCACCGACTGCAGCGCGGCCTGCCCCATCACCGGCGCATCGGCCGCCTGGCAGGCCGCCAGCACCCCGCACGCCGCCAGCACCACTGTCCGCAACGCGCTCACCGGGCACCCCCCGACATCGCGTCAGCGTTGCGCACCACGAAGTCCACCGGCAGCGTTCCCGCGCGTTCGAACTGCAGCAGCACGCGGACCACCTGACCCTCCTGCAATGGCCGCTTGGGGGTCATCAACATGAGGTGGTAACCGCCGGGCTGCAGCGCTGCCGAGGCCCGGGCAGCCAACGGCAGGCCATCCGGCAATGCGTGCATGCGCATCACATCCCCGTCCATGCGCATCGCGTGGATCTGCACCTGCGCGACGTCCTTGCAGGTTGCGCCCACCAGGCGGTCGTCAGCGCCGGCATTGTGCAGCTGGATGTAGCCCGCCGCGACCTGCGCCGCCGGCGGCGGCAGCCGGATCCACGCTGCATCGTAGGTGATCCCCGGGGCCGCAGCGGGTGCGGCAACCGCATCCCCGGGCGAGCACACCGCGCCGGCACCGGTCAGGATGGCCGCGAGCAGGACGCCAGACACGCGCGTCATTGCATCGGCATCATGTTGAGCATGGCGTTGTGCATCACCCATAGCGAGCCGGCCACCACGATGGCGATCAGGAACGCCGTGCACAGGAAGATGCCGGTGTTCTCCCGCTGGCTGCGGCCAGCCCCGATATGCAGGAACAGCACCAGCTGGGCCACCAGCTGCACCACGCACAGCACCACGATGGAGGTGAGCCGCAGCGGCTGGGGCACCAGTTCGGTCATGACCACGCCAAACGACGCGCCGGTCAGCACCAGGCACAGCACCAGACCGGCGATGTAGCCCTTCAGGGTGGCGTGGCCACCGCCGTGATCGGCATCGGCAGCAGAGTGGCTCATACGAACTCCCGCAGGTAGACGAAGGTGAACACACAGATCCAGATCAGATCCAGGAAGTGCCAGAACAGGCTCAGGCAGGCCAGGCGGCGGCGCACGATGCCATCCAGGCCGAACGTCAGGACCTGGTGGATCATGATGGCCAGCCACAGCAGGCCGAACGTGACGTGCAGGCCGTGCGTGGCCACCAGGGTGAAGTACGCCGACAGGTAGGCGCTCACATCCGGGGTTGCGCCCTCATGGATCAGTTCGGCGAACTCGTACAGTTCCATGCCGATGAACACTGCACCCAGCACACCCGTTACGGCGAGCCAGCCGACCACCTGGTTGCGTCGCCCGGCCTGCATGCCAAGCATCGCCAGGCCGAAGGTGAAGCTGCTGAGCAGCAGCACCACCGTCTCGGACAGCACGAACCCCAGCTTGAACAGCTCCTTGCCGCTGGGGCCGTCGGCGGTCCCGTTGAGCAGCACCCCGAACGTCGCGAACAGCACCGCGAAGATCAGGCAGTCGCCCATCAGGTACATCCAGAATCCGACGACGGTCTTGCTGCCGTCGTCATGGTGCTCGTGCGCGGCGTGGTGCCGGCCGACGTCGCGTGTCTCGTGCAGCGGCGCTGCACTCCGGGTATCGCCGCTCATGCCCTGGCTCCTTCCATCTGCGCAAGGTGCGCCTCTTCGATGCGTTTCACCTCGGCCGCGGGCACGTAGTAGTCCACGTCGCGGTCATAGGAACGCAGCACGAACGTGGCGATCACACCGACCAGACCGATGCCGGCCAGCACCCACATATGCCAGACCAGCGCGAAGCACAGCACCAGACTGAACGCCGAGATCACCACGCCGGAGGCGGTGTTGCGTGGCATATGGATGTCCTCGTAGTGGTCCTGCCGCTGCCAGGCGCGGCCATGCTGCTTGTCGTCCCAATGCTGTTCCAGCGACGTGATCACCGGCAGCCTGGCGAAGTTGTAGAACGGCGGCGGCGAGGACGTCGCCCATTCCAGGCTGCGCGCATTCCACGGGTCGCCGGTCAGGTCCTGGTTGGCCTTGCGGTCGCGCACGCTGACGTAGAACTGGATGAACATCGCCGCGATACCGGCAGCGATCACCAGTGCACCGATGGCCGCCACGATCAGCCACGGCTGGTAGCCGTCGATCGCGTAGTGGTTCATGCGCCGGGTCATGCCCTTGAAGCCAAGCACGTACAGCGGCATGAAGGCCAGGTAGAAGCCGATCAGCCAGCACCAGAAGGAGATCTTGCCCCAGCGCTCGTTGAGGGTGAAACCGAACGCTTTCGGGAACCAGAAGCTGATGCCGGCCAGGCAGCCGAACACCACGCCACCGATGATCACGTTATGGAAATGCGCGATCAGGAACAGGCTGTTGTGCAGAACGAAGTCCGCGCCCGGAATGGCGAGCATCACGCCGGTCATGCCACCCAGTGCGAAGGTGACCATGAAGCCGATCGTCCACATCGTCGAGGAGTGGTAGCGGATGCGCCCCCGGTACATGGTGAACAGCCAATTGAACAGCTTCACCCCGGTAGGAATGGAGATGATCGAGGTCATGATGCCGAAGAACGCATTGACGTTCGCGCCCGAGCCCATCGTGAAGAAGTGGTGCAGCCACACGAAGAACGACAGGATGCCGATCGACGAGGTCGCGTAGACCATCGAACGGTAGCCGAACAGCGGCTTGCCGGAGAAGGTGGCGATGATCTCGGAGAACGCGCCGAAGCACGGCAGGATCAGCACGTAGACTTCCGGATGGCCCCAGATCCAGATCAGATTGACGTACATCATGGCGTTGCCGCCAGCATCATTGGTGAAGAAGTGCATGCCGAAGTAGCGATCCATCGTCAGCAGCGCCAGGGTCGCGGTCAGCACCGGGAAGATCGCCACGATCAGGATGTTGGTGATCAGCGCGGTCCAGGTGAACACCGGCATCTTCATCAGGTCCATGCCCGGCGCACGCATCTTGAGGATGGTCACGATGAAGTTCAGGCCGGTCAGCGTGGTGCCGATACCCGACACCTGCAGCGACCAGATGTAGTAGTCCACGCCCACTGTGGGGCTGTACTCGATCCCCGACAGCGGCGGATAGGCCACCCAGCCGGTGGCGGCGAAGTCGCCGACGAACATCGACGCCATCACCAGCACCGCGCCCACCGCCGACAGCCAGAAACTGAGCGAGTTCACGAACGGGAACGCGACGTCGCGCGCGCCGATCTGCAGCGGCACCACCACGTTCATCAGGCCCACGATGAGCGGGGTCGCCACGAAGAAGATCATGATCACGCCGTGCGCGGTGAAGATCTGGTCGTAATGCTCCGGCGGCAGGTAGCCGGCCGCATCGTTGGCGGCGATCGCCTGCTGGGCGCGCATCATCAGAGCGTCTGCAAAGCCTCGCACCAGCATGACCAGCGCCAGGATGATGTACATCACACCGATCTTCTTGTGGTCCACCGAGGTGATCCACTCGGTCCACAGATAGCCCCACTTCCTGTAGTACGTGATGGCCGCGATGATCGCCGCGCCCAGCAGCACCGAGCCCGCCAGTGCCGACATGATGATCGGGTCGTGGTAGGGAATCGCTTCCAGGTTCAACTTTCCAAGCACAATCAGTTCTCCGCGGTACGGCTGGCAGGCGCGGCCAGGCTCACCAGTTGGGATGTGGCGCCAGGCTCCTCGCCCGGCAGGCAGATTTCGTCGTCGGGCATGCCGCCGTAGCGACGCACCACGCTGGAGAACAGGCCGGCATCGACGCTGGCGAAGCGCTGCATCGGTGCGCCGTGGGTCGGCGTTTCCAGGACCTCCAGGCGCGTCGCGCCCAGGTGCTCCCCGGTACCGCGGGCCTGCACCAGCCACTGTTGGAAGTCCGCCTCGGTGACCACGCGTGCATCGAACTTCATGTCCGAGAAGCCCGAGCCGCTGTAGGCCGAGGACATGCCGGCGTAGGTGCCTGGCGTGTGACCGATCAGGTGCAGGCGGGTCTGCATGCCGGCCATCGTGTACACCATGCTGCCAAGCTGCGGCACGAAGAAGGCGTTCATCATCGACTCGGAGGTCAGCTTGAACGCCACCGGCGTATCGACGGGCATCACCAGCTCGTTCACCGTGGCCACGTTGTGGTCGGGGTAGATGAACAGCCACTTCCAATTGAGTGCCACCACTTCCACGCGCAGCGGCGCCTTGTCCGAGGCGATCGGCCGGTACGGGTCCAGCGCGTGCGTGCTGCGCCAGATCAGCACGCCCAGCACCACCACGATCAGGCACGGAATGGTCCACACGACCACCTCGATCGCGGTGGAGTGCGACCAGTCCGGTGCGTAGGTCGCCAGGGTGTTGGATTCGCGGTAGCGCCACGCGAAGTACAGCGTGAGCAGGATCACCGGCACTACCACCAGCAGCATCAGTCCGGTACAGACCAGGATCAGCTGCATCTCCTGCTCGGCGATACTGCCCTTGGGATTGAACAGCTCCAGGTTGCTGCACCCTGAAAGCAGCGGCAGCAGGGCGGCGAGGCCGAACCATCGTCCGGCGTTGCGGCGGCCGGACGATGGCGTCCGGCGAGCGGTGTGTATAGCTGGGTTCATGCGTGACGGCCCTTCCAACGCGGTACCCGGGCCGGGGCGGCCCGTAACAGGAAAGTGGCGGACGCCCCCCTGCATGACCGATATGCATGGGGGGTGCCCGCCGCAGCCGCGTACGTTAGGCAACGACATGATCCATACATGATGCGACACACTGTCGCAGGCGCCTGCGCGGCGGCGGGTAAGATGCGGCAATGAACGCAACGACCGCCGAGTGGCAGCGCCTCATCGCCGACGGCCACGGGCCGGTGTACCTGCGCATCGTGCAGGCGCTGGAGCGCGCGGTCTGGTCCGGCACGCTGCGCCCCGGCCAACGCCTGCCGGCGCAGCGCAGCCTGGCCAGCGAGCTTGGCGTGGACCTGACCACGATCACCCGCGCCTTCAACGAGGCACGCAAGCGCGGGCTGATCGACGCGCGCGGGCCGTTGGGTTCGTTCGTGGCACCGCCGCAGGTCGAGCTGGCGCAGCTGGTCGACCTGAGCATGAACCTGCCGCCGAGCCCCGGCGGGAGCCAGGTGGCCGAGGTGCTGCGGCGCGGGCTGTCGTCGGTACTGACCCGCAGCGATGCCGGCAACCTGATGACCTACCACGTCGGCGGCGGCAGCGCGGCCGACCAGTTGGCGGCCGCCCAGTGGCTGAAACCCATCCTGGGTCGATGCGAGCCGGCACGGCTGGTGGTCACCGAAGGCGCGCAGGCAGCGTTGTCGGCGTTGCTGCTGGCCCTGACCGACGCAGGCGATACGGTGCTGTGCGAGCCGCTGGTGTACCCCGGCCTGCTGCACGCCGCACGGGTGCTGCAGCGGCGTCTGCAGGTGGTGGACAGCGACGAGCACGGCATGCGCCCGGACGCGCTGCGCCGGCTTGCCCGCACCACCGGCGCGCGCGTGGTCTACCTCAACCCGACCGCGCAGAATCCCACCGCACACACGCTGCCTGACGCCCGTCGGCGCGCGTTGGCCGAGGTGCTGCGCGCGCAGGACCTGCATCTGATCGAGGACGACCCGTACTGGCTGCTTGCCGAAGATGCGCCTGCCCCGCTCGCGCTGCTTGCGCCCGCGCACACCTGTTACATCTCCACCCTGTCCAAATGCCTCAGCCCGGGGCTGCATACCGCATTCGTGCACCTGCCCGACGGCGTCGCCCGGCAGGCGGTGCTGGATGCGCTGCGCGCCGTCAACCTGATGGCACCGCCCCTGATGAACGCACTGGTCACCCAGTTGATCCTGGACGGCTCGGCGCAGGCAATGCTCAGGCTGGTTCAGGACGAGGCGGCCGAGCGACGCTACCTGGCGCGCTCCGCGCTGTCGCCCCGGTTCCTGCAGGCCTGCGCCGGCGTGCACGCCTGGTGCCGGTTGCCCGCGCACTGGACCGATGTCAGCCTGACCCACGCCGCCCGCCTGCAGGGCCTCGGCATCGCGCCGTCGTCGGCCTTCACGCCGGAAGGCGTGGCAATCAGCGATGCCGTACGGATCTCGCTGGGGGCAGCCACCGACCGCCAGGCGCTGCATCGGGCGCTGCGCCAGCTCGACCAGCTGATGCACCTGCCTGCGGGCCAGGAAGCGACATGGACGGTGTGACCACCGCGCCGGGCGGAGTAGCATGTGCGCCCCCGCTGCGACGGCAGGCCCGTCGGCCTGTCCCCGCAGCACCGTCTCCGACCGCCACGCCATGACCCTTCCCAACCACCGCGTCCAGGGCCTCGACAACGACGAGGTGGCCCCCGACTGGCCCGCCATCGATGCGACCGAGATCGCCTGGCTGCGCACGCGCTTCCCTGCGTTGCAGGGGGATGCAGCGCTGCAGTGGCACAGTCCCCGCCCGCTGTCCGCCGCGGCCATCGTCGGCCGCGGCGCGGATGCGGTGTTCGTCAAGCGGCACCACGCCACCGTGCGCAGCGCCGCCACCCTGCAGGAAGAGCACGGGTTCATCGACCACCTCGCCACTCGGGGCGTTCCGGTGGCTTCACTGCTGCGTGACCGGGATGGCGCAACAGCGGTCGAGCATGCCGGCTGGACGTACGAACTGCATCGTGTGGGCCACGGCGCCGACCTGTATCGCGACGCACCGTCCTGGACACCGCTGACCGACGTGGGCCACGCCCGTGAAGCCGGCCGCGCCCTCGCAGAACTGCACCAGGCCGCTGCCGGTTACACCGCCGCCCAGCGGGGCACCCATCTGCTGGTGGCCCGCGACGACCTGATCCGTGCCCGCGACCCGCTCGCGGCGCTCGCCGCGCAGCTGGACGAGCGCCCCGCCCTCGCCGACTACCTGGCCGGCACCGCCTGGCAGGACGATCTGCAGCGCGATCTGCTGCCCTGGCATGCGCGCGTGGGCGTGCGCCTGGACCAGGAACCGCGATTGTGGGCACACAACGACTGGCACGTGTCCAACCTGCTCTGGCACCGGGACGTCACCGGCGACCGGGTCGGCACGGTGCTCGACTTCGGCCTGGCCTCGCCGACCAGCGCCCTGTTCGACCTCGCCACCGCGATCGAGCGCAATGCGATCGCCTGGCTGGACCTGGACGGCACAATGCCGGTCCGGCCCGATATCGCGCTGGCGCTGGTCGACGGATATCGGGCCGTACTGCCGCTGTCGGCGGCACGCGTTCATCTGCTGGCGGACCTGCTGCCGCTGGTGCACCTGGATTTCGCCCTGTCCGAGGTGGAGTACTTCCACGGCGTGACGCGGTCCACGCCCAACGCACATGTGGCCTACCGGACCTTCCTGCTGGGCCATGCGCAGTGGTTCGGCACGCCCCGCGGCACCGCGCTGCTGGCGGCGTTGCATGCCGCTGCCTGAACCCGTGCTCGCAAACGCGCGCCAATTGGTGTGAAATAGCCGCTGAAGCGGGGGTGCCTGGCAAAAACCAGGCTGAGAGAGTCCCTTGGAACCTGATCCGGTTTGCACCGGCGTAGGGAGCTTTGAGCAGTGGGCGCAGGGACCGTTGACGGTCGATGCGCGCGCGCCGTCGCTTCGTCTCCTTTTGCTGGCTGATGACGAATCGAATGAACCGCTGCTATTCCCCTGCGTTGCTCACCGTCGCATTGTGCGCCGCCCTGCCGCTGTACGCGGCCGAACCTGCCCCGGATTCCGCCGACCGCTCGCCGACCGAGCTGGCTGCGGTGCGCGTGCAGGCCCGCCAGCCGGCCGCCGATACCTCGCAGTCCACCAGTTTCGGCGCCGGCGACTGGAAGAGCACCCCGGCCTCGGTGACGCGGCTGGATAGGACGCAGATCGAACGCCGCCACCTGCGCACCCTGTCCGAGATCGCGACCCAGGACGCGTCGCTGGGCGACAGCTATGCCCCGGTCGGCTACTACCAGAACATCGCCATCCGCGGTTTCGCGCTGGATACCGCCACCGGGTACCGGTTCAACGGCCTGCCCATTGCCGGCGAGCAGCGGCTGGCGCTGGAGAACGTGCAGACGGTGGAGATACTCAAGGGCGAAGCCGGCCTCGCCGCCGGCGTGATGTCGCCCGGCGGCATCATCAACTACGTCGGCAAGCGTGCCGCAGACGTGCGCACGGCAACCCTCGGCACCGATGCCGAAGGCTCGCGCTATGCCGCTGTGGACGTGGGCCAGTGGCTGACGCCGCGTTTCGGCGTGCGGGTCAACGCCGCCTGGGAGGACACCGCCTCCTACATCGACCATGCCGACGGTCGCCGCAATTTCTATTCGGTGGCGGCCGACTGGCTGATCGGCGAGCGCGGCAAGCTCGAGGTGGACGCCAACTACCAGACCAGCGCGCAGCGTTCGGCCTCCGGTTACCAGCTGCTTGGCGCCACCGTGCTGCCGCGCGGCGTGGACCGGTCGCGCATGCTGGGCCACCAGGCCTGGCAGCAGCCGGTGGGCATCGACAGCACCAACATCACCGCGCTGCACACCTATGACTTCAGCCCGGACTGGCAGTCGCGCGTCTCGGTCGGCCACAGCCGCACGGTCATCGACGACAACGTCGCCTTCGCCTACGGCTGCTACTACGCCGCGTCCTGCGCCGATGGCAGCGTGCCGGGCAACTACTTTGGTCCGGATGGCGCCTACGACATCTACGACTACCGCAGCCCGGACGACACCCGTCGCAACCAGGCCGCACGCGCCGAGCTGCGCGGCACCCTGCGGACCGGCCGCGTCGAGCACGCACTGACCTTCGGCGCGGAGACCTTCCGGCGCACGGTGGACAAACGCCGCAACGTCAACGAATACGTGGGCACGGCCAACATCAACGACGCGCAGGTGCCGCAGTTCGCGCCGTCGCCCCGGCAGCCGGGCGCCTCGGGGCGCCGCCTGGACAGCCGGCAGAATGCGGTGTTCGCGCTGGACCGGATGCGCCTTGGTGACGACTGGGAATGGCTGGCGGGTGGCCGCTTCGTACGTCTCAACGAGCGCGCCTACAGCAAGGCCGGCGTCCCCGAACGCCACAGCCGGCTGTCGCGCTTCCTGCCGCAGACCGCGCTGGTGTGGAAGGCCACCGACGAGGTCAGTGCGTACGCCAGCTACGTCCGTGGCATCGCGCTGGGCCAGGAAGCCCCCTTCTGGACCAGCAATGACGGCACCTTCCTTGCACCGATGCTGTCGCGCCAGGTCGAGCTGGGCGTCAAATTTGCCTCCGCCGATGCGCTGACACTCGGCGCGGCCCTGTTCCGCACTACCCAGCCCTACCAGTACGCCATGCCGGACCAGAGCGACGCCGGCTTCACGTTCGTCCAGGCAGGACAGCAGGTCCACACCGGACTGGAACTCACCGCACAGGGCCACCTGACCGAGCGGCTTGAACTGAACGCCAGTGCCAGTGTGCTGCAGGCGCGCGCGCACGATACCGGCACTGCGGCCCACGAAGGCCATCAGCTGGTCAACGTGCCCAAGGTGCGCGCCACGGTGCATGCCGATTACCAGGTGCCGTCCGTGCCGGGTCTGGGCGTGACCGGCGGCTGGCGCTATGCAGGCGCGAACGTGGCCACGGTCGACGGAGCGGTGCGTGCACCGGCCTACCACGTGTTCGACGTGGGCGTGCGCTATCGCCATCTGCTGCGCGAGCGGCCGGTGACCTGGAACCTCACGGTCGACAACGTCACCGATCGCTTCTATTGGCGCGATACCGGCAGCAGCGCCGGCGACTACTACCTGTTCGCCGGCGCACCGCGCCAGGCGCGCCTGTCGGTGACGTTCGGGCTGTGAACGCCGCCGTGCTCGAGTGGACGGCGGCGATCGTCAGCATGGCGGGCGTCGCCATGATGGGGCGCCGCTGGATGATCGCCTGGCCGGTCGGCCTGCTGTCGGTGGCCCTGTATGCGCTGGTCTTCATCGAGGCCCGCCTGTACTCGGACACGCTGCTGCAGGTGGCCTTCGGCGCGTTCCTGGTCTACGGCTGGCTCAGCTGGCGCCGGCATGCGGTGGAAGACGGTGCGATCGTCATTGCGCCGCTGTCGGCTCGCCATGCGTGGCGCGACCTGGGCATCGGCGTGGTGTCCGGCATCGCGCTGGGTGCGGCAATGCACACCTTCACCGATGCCGCCCTGCCCTGGCTGGATGCGCTGCTGGCCGCACTGAGCCTGGTGGCCCAGTGGTGGCAGGCGCGCCGGCACGTGGCGGCGTGGTGGCTGTGGATCCTGGTCGATGTCGTGTACGTGGGCATGTACCTGGTCAAGTCGCTGCACGTGACCGCCGTGCTCTACCTGGTCTTCGTCGGCCTTGCGGTGATGGGCCTGCGGGCCTGGTCCGCCGCCGCTGTTCCGCCGGCGCCCCTGGCAGCGCGACACCGCTGAGCAGGGGCCGGCGGCGCCGTGCCGGCCGGCCCGGCCAGGCGTCCCCACAGGGACGCCTCCGCCGCGAGCGAGGGCAGGATCACCAGGAGGTGATGCCGGGCATGCATTGCGGTCCCCCGGTCAGCCGCGCGCGGCATCGGGCCGCGCGGTGTGCGGGTACCCTGCCGCGAGCAGGGCGGCCAGCAGGACGCTTTCATCGCGTTCCGACTGGACCTCCACCGAGCGCGCGGACGGATCGGTTTCGATGCGGGCCCGAGGATCGGCATCGAGCAGCGCGCGGGTCACGGAATGGGCGCAGCCGCCGCAGGTCATGTTGGGAATGTGGAACTGGAACATCGTGTCTACCTGTTGAGTGAAGGTGTCCGATCACTCTCCGGCCTGACAGCATGGCAATGTCAACGGTTTTTCCGTGTGCCGGTGCGGCGTGACGGCACCGGCGCATCGACGCCGAACAACGGCGCTCTGCGCGCCGCCGGCGGCGTCTGCGCCACCGCGTCGACGGCCGGTTCGGCCAGGTCGGCGATGATCGGGCAATCGGGCCGGTCATTGCCGTGGCAGTGCTCGGCGAGGTGTTCGAGAGTGCCGACCATCGCCTGCAGTTCGTCAATCCGCGCCTTCAATCCGGCCACATGCGAGAGTGCCATCGCCTTTACATCGGCGCTGGCGCGGGTGCGGTCGCGCCACAGCACCAGCAGGTCGGCGATCTGTTCCACCGAGAAGCCGAGGTCGCGCGCACGCCGGATGAAGCGCAGGCTGTGCGCGTCCTGGGGACTGTAGTGGCGATAGCCGGCCTCCGAGCGCAGCGCCTTCGGAATCAGGCCGATCTGTTCGTAATAGCGGATCATCTTCGCCGAGACGCCGGAAAACTGCGCCGCTTCACCGATGTTCATGGCTTCACCCTCTCGTGGACCGTTCAGAGGGTACCGGCTCGCGCCGGTACATGGGGCGCCTGGAAGCGCTTGAGACGCAACGCGTTGCCCAGCACGAACACGCTGGACAGCGCCATCGC
Source organism: Stenotrophomonas sp. NPDC077421 (assembly GCF_049545505.1). Lineage (NCBI taxonomy): Bacteria > Pseudomonadati > Pseudomonadota > Gammaproteobacteria > Lysobacterales > Lysobacteraceae > Stenotrophomonas > Stenotrophomonas sp. NPDC077421. The sequence continues at coordinate 13,652 of NZ_JBMWDP010000025.1, forward strand.
GGCCGCCGCGAAGATCGGCGAGAGCAAGGTGCCACTGATCGGATACAGCGCACCGGCGGCCACCGGAATCAACAGCGCGTTGTAGGCGAACGCCCAGAACAGGTTCTGCTTGATGTTGCGGATGGTCGCCTTGCTGATCGCGATGGCATTGGCCACGCCGCGCAGGTCGCCGGAGATCAGCACCACATCGGCCGCCTCGATCGCCACGTCGGTACCCGACCCGATCGCCAGCCCGACATCGGCCGCGGCCAGCGCCGGGGCGTCGTTGATGCCGTCGCCCACGAATGCAACGCGCATGCCGGTGGCACGCAGCTGCTGCAGCGCGGCGACTTTGCCGTCGGGCAGCACCTCGGCCACCACGTCGTCGATGCCGAGCTGGCCGGCGATGGCGGCAGCGGTTGCGGCATTGTCACCGGTGATCATCGCGACCTTGAGTCCGATCGCATGCAGCGCGCGGATCGCCTCGGGCGTGGTCTCACGGATCGGATCGGCAACCGCGATCACCGCCGCGAGGCGGCCGTCGATGGCCGCGTACAGCGGACTGCGGCCCTGCGCGCCCAGGCGCCCGGCGGTGGCGACGAACGCCGTGACATCCAGTCCCAGCCGGGTCATGTAGCGGTCCGCGCCCACCGCGACGCTGCGGCCGGCCACCGTGGCCGAGACACCAAAGCCCGGCACCGCATCGAAGTTCCCGACAGCGGCCAGCGCCAGATTGCGCTGCCGTGCGGCGGCCACGATGGCCGCGCCGATCGGATGCTCCGACTGCGTCTCCACCGCTGCCACCAGGGCCAGCACCTCGTCGGAGGCGAAGCCGTCGGCGATCTCCAGATCGGTCAGTTCCGGACGCCCCTTGGTCAGCGTACCGGTTTTGTCCAACGCGACCACGCCCACATCGCGCAGGGCCTGCAGCGCCTCGCCCTTGCGGAACAGCACGCCCAGCTCGGCCGCGCGGCCGGTGCCGACCATGATCGAGGTCGGCGTGGCCAGCCCCATCGCGCAGGGGCAGGCGATGATCAGCAACGCCACCGCGTTGACCAGCGCGAAACTCAGCGCCGGTGCGGGCCCGAACAGCAGCCACACCACGAACGTCACCACGGCGGCGGCCATCACCGCCGGCACGAACCACAACGTCACCTTGTCCACCAGTGCCTGGATCGGCAGCTTGCTGCCCTGCGCCTGCTCGACCAGGCGGATGATCTGCGCCAGCACGGTGTCGGCGCCCACCTGGGTGACCTCGAAGCGGAACGCACCGGTGGTGTTGATCGTGCCGCCAACCACGCTCGCCCCGGCCAGCTTGGCCACCGGAACAGGTTCGCCGGTGATCATGCTCTCATCCACGTAGGAGCTGCCGTCGACCACCGTACCGTCCACCGGCACCTTCTCGCCCGGCCGGACCAGCACGACATCGCCGGTCACCACCTGGTCGAGCGCGATCTCCTGCACCTGGCCATCGCGTTCCACCCGTGCGGTCCGGGCCTGCAGCCCGACCAGGCGCTTGATCGCCTGCGAGGTACGCCCTTTCGCGCGTGCTTCCAGTACGCGACCGAGCAGGATCAGCGTGACAATCACGGCCGCGGCCTCGTAATAGATGTTCGCGGTGCCGGCCGGCAGCACCTGCGGTGCGAATGTCGCCACCAGGGAATAGCCATACGCGGCCGCCGTACCGACCGACACCAGCGAATTCATGTCCGGCGCGCCCCGCAGCAGTGCCGGGATGCCCTTGCGGAAGAAGCGCAGGCCTGGCCCGAACAGCACCAGCGTGGTCAGCACGAACTGCACATACGCGTTGGTCTGTCCGCCCAGGGTGTGCTGCACCCAGTGGTGCAGCGCTGGAATCAGATGGGCGCCCATCTCCAGCACGAACACCGGCAGGGTCAATGCCGCTGCCACTGTCAGCGCACGCCGCAGCGAGCGGTCCTCCGCTTCGCGGCGTTCGGCGTCCTCGTCGGCCGACTGCGTGGTGCCGGCCGACACCGCCTGGGCGACATAGCCCGCCCGCTCGACTGCCGCGATCAGGTCGGCAAGGGCCACCGCGCCGTCCAGGTGGCGCACCCGCGCACGCTCGGTGGCGAGGTTGACGCTTGCCTCCAGCACTCCGGGCACCGCCGTCAGCGCACGCTCGACGCGACCCACGCACGACGCGCAGGTCATCGCCTGGATCACCAGTTCGGTGGTGGCGGCGCGCACCTTGTAGCCGGCATGCTCTATCGCCGCCGCAACCGCCGGTGCATCGGGCACACCCTCAAAGGTGATGTCCGCGCGTTCGGTGGCCAGGTTGACCGACGCCTGACGGACGCCCGCGACCGCGCCCAGCGCGCGCTCGACCCGGCCAACGCAGGACGCACAGGTCATGCCGTCGACGGGCACGCTGACGCGCACGCTCGCGGACGGGTCGACAGGGGGAGCAGGAGTGGCGCTGGGCGACATGGCGGCCTCGGAACGGGATTCGGGAGATCAAGGGTAAAGATTCCCATCATGGGAAGGTCAAGCCCGTCCCTGCCCGGCCGCCACTCGTCCCACAGGGGCCTGCATTCGGCCCCGGCCCAATGACGGCGGGCCTCGCCGGGCGGACACTGGCCCCTGAACAGATGGCCCGGAGGCCGAGGACACACCGCCATGAAACGACGCGACTGCCTGAAGGCCGGACTGGTACTGCCGCTGCTCCCCCTGTTGTCCAAGACCACCGCCCCCCTTCCACCCCGCCTGCCGAGGGTGCGTCCGGGCAGCGCGGGCTGGCCGTGCGATGCCGAGTGGGCGCGACTGTCACGGGCCGTCGGCGGTCGTCTCTCCCTTCCGCAGTCGCCCTTCCTTGGGGACGCAACCGCGCGCGCCGAGGCCCTGGCCCAGATCCACAACCCGTTCTACATCGGCGACCAGCCGGCACTGACCCAGACCAGCGGCTACTACGGCGCCTGGCGTTCGGTGCCCAGTGCCCGGGCGATAGCCGCGACCAGCAGCGAAGATGTTGCCGCAGCGGTCAATTTCGCCCGCCGGCACCGGCTCCGGTTGGCGATCAAAGGCGGCGGACACAGTTACCACGGTACCTCCTGCGCCCCCGATTCGCTGCTGGTGTGGACCCGGGCGATGAACCAGGTGGAGGTGCACGACGCGTTCATCCCGCACAACGCGCGGGCGGGAACTGCCGCCGAGCCTGCCGTGAGCCTGGGCGCCGGCGCGATGTGGATCGATGCCTACGATGCGGTCACCACCCGGCGCGGTCGCTACGTGCAGGGCGGTGGCTGCACCTCGGTGGGCGTGGCCGGTCTGGTTACCGGCGGTGGCTTCGGCAGTTTCTCCAAGGCGTACGGCAGCGCGGCCTCGCACCTGCTGGAGGCTGAGGTGGTGACCGCCGACGGCCGTGTGCGGGTGGTCAACGCCGACAATGACGCCGAGCTGTTCTGGGCACTGAAGGGGGGCTGCGGCGCGAGCTTCGGCGTCGTCACCCGCCTGACCCTCCGCACCCACGCGCTGCCGGACACCTTCGGGGGCGTTTCGCTGGCGGTACGGGCCGACAGCGATGGCGCCTGGCACGACCTGGTCGTGGAGATGCTGCGCTTCTACCGCGACGCCCTGTGCAATCCGCACTGGGGCGAGCAGATCGCGTTCCGCGGCGAACGCACGCTGCGCGTCTCGATGGTGGTCCAGGGGCTGGCCAAGGACGATGCGGAGGCGGTCTGGGCGCCGTTCCTGGCGTGGCTCCAGGCGCGTCCGGCCTATCGCATCGTCGAGCCCCTGCAGGCGCTGTCACTGCCGGCCCGCCACATGTGGGACGCGGCGTTCTTCCGCGCGCACGCCCCGCAGTTCATCGCAGAGGACACCCGCGCCGACTCGCCACCGCAGCATATGCTGTGGAAGGGCGACCAGGGCCAGGTAGGCTGGTTCCTGCACGGCTACGCCTCGGTCTGGCTGCCCTCTGACCTGCTGTCAGACGCCCGGCGTACGGCAGCGGCCACCGCGATCTGTGCCGCTGCCGCGCACATGGACGTGGAACTGCACTGCAACAAGGGGCTGTTCGGCGCGCCCGCCGGGGCGCTGGCCGCCGCGCGCGATACCGCCACCCATCCGGGCGTTCTGGATGCCTTCGCCCTGGCGCTGATCGGCAATGCGGGCGGGCCGGTGTATCCCGGTTGCGGCGGCCAGGTGGACGAGGACCGCGCGCGCTCGGGCGCCGTGCGGGTGGGCCGTGCCTACGCCGCCCTGCGCGACGTGGCGCCCGACCCGGCCACCTATGTCTCCGAGTGCGACTACTTCCAGCCGCAGTGGCAGCAGGCGTTCTGGGGGCCGCACTACCCACGGTTGCTGGCCGCCAAGCGCCGCTACGACCCGGAAGGCCTGTTCGTGATCCATCACGGTGTGGGCAGCGAGGACTGGAGCCCGGATGGCTTCATCCCGCAGGGGTAGCGTGTGCGGGACGCGGTGGGTCCGTTCGCTGCAGCGTTCCCGGCCGCCCGCTTGTTCGCAACGCTCCCGTCCGCCGCTGCAGTGTGCCCCCGGGTTTTATGCGATGCCGCCGCTGCCGCGCTGAAGGTGGGCATTGCCGGTCTCCAATGAGCAGTCCTGCACCGGTGCATTCCAGATACGCCGGCCCGCCCCGCAACGGCACGTGCCATGCTCGGCACCTCATCCCAACCGGAAGGTGTCGCGCATCATGGCCCAGGTCCAGATCGTTTCAGACGGCCCCAACTACCGTCACCAGATCCACAGCGGAGCGCATGCACTGGTTGCCGACGAACCCGCCAGTCTGGGCGGCCAGGGCGCCGGCTTTGCCCCGTTCGACCTGTATCTGGCCGCGCTGTCGGCCTGCACCGCGATCACCCTGCGCATGTATGCCGAGAAGAAGGGCTGGGAGCTGGGCGAGTTCCGTGCCGAACTGAGCTCGCGTCGCGACGCCGCCGACCGGCTGGTGGTGCACCGGGTACTGCACGCCAGCGCGCCGCTCACCAATGCGCAATGGGCGCGGCTGCTGGAGGTGGTCGAAAAGACGCCGGTCACGAAAGTGATGCGCGAAGGCGCCACCATCACCAGCGAACGCGGCGTCTGACGCCGCGGCTTGGCGGAGAAGAATGGCCCGGCACGCCGCTCCCAGATCGATGACGGGGGAGACATCTCGCTGTGAAAGCGGCGGGCCGGGACAAGGGGGTGCGCACGGCGTGCACAGGCAGGCCGGTACGCCGAAGGAAGGGGACCGGAACGTGTCTCTGCGCTGGGCCAGCGCGATCAGCGCGGTGTGGCCATCCCCGACAGTTCCACACGACGGTTCGGCGCCAGGCAGGCGATCAGGGCCTTGCGTCCTGCCGAATCGCACTGCACCAGCGGGTTGGCCTTGCCACGGCCTTCGGCGATGATCGCCGCCGCCGGCACGCCCCCCTGCACCAGTGCATCGCGGACGGCCTGCGCCCGGCGCTGCGAGAGATCAAGGTTGTAGGCATCGGTGCCGATGCGGTCGGTGTATCCCAGCACCTGGATGGTCTGCACCTGGCTGGCGCTGCGCACCTGCGCCAGCAGGCCCTCGATGCTGCGGCGCCCTTCGGCGGTGAGCACCGCGCTGTCGAAAGCGAACAGCGCATCGGCCGACAACCGCAGTGGCTCGGCGGGCATCACGACCGGGGCCGGCGGCGGCGGCGGGGCCGGCGGCTGCAGGACCGTCGCGCAGGCAGCCGGTCTCCAGTGGCTGTCCTGGGCGATGCCCTTGTTGTCGAAGGTGACCATGAACTGGCAGGTGAAGTAGTCACCGCCGGGCGTGCTGCGGAAATTGAACAGGTAATTCCATTCGCGCACCCCCCACATGCCCTCGCCGAAATGCGGCGTGCCGAGCAGGCTGTAGAGCTGACGCTTGCTCATGCCGCGCGCGAACAGGCGCAGGCTGTCGATGTCCACGAACAGCCCTTCCTTCAACGTGGCCTTTCGCGGGTCCGGGAACGCGGGGGCATCGGGCGCTGCGCTGCCGGCCTCCTGCATGCCCGGACCGTCGGCCTTGCGCCCGTGGCTGGCGCAGGCACTGAACAGCAGGACCGCCAGCCCCAGCGACAGCGAGCGCAGCAGCGGTGACATGGATGTGGATGATGTGGACATGCGATCCCCCTGGATAGGTGCAGGTAGCCAGCCGCTGGAACGCCGGCGGGTGCCGGCGCCCACGGCGATCACCACTGGATGCCGGCGCCCACGGCGACACCGCCGTCGCCGCGACTGTTGGTCGACCCGCTGAACTTGTAGATCCAGCGGCCGCCTTCGGAGACGCCCGAGATGCCCACCGCCACCCCGGATTCGCCGTTGAAGCTGCCGGCGGCCAGCGAAGCCATGCTGCGACCGGCCTCGTAGGGCTGCGGCAGCGCCGCCACCGCCATCGCCGAGGCGACGCCGGCCGAGGCACGGTTGTCGGTCTTCTGCAGGTTGCGGTCGAACGAATCCATGCGCTGATCGGTATACGCCTTGGACCAGTCGAGCGTCTGGCTCAGCCCCGAGCGCAGCTGGTCCACATTGACCGCATCGGTACCGGCAGTGCCGGCGGCGACGTTGCGCACGGTGGTCGGGCCGGTAGCGGTGCTGCCCAGGGTCACGCTGTTGAGGTTGGTGGTGCCGTTGACGTTGGTGTCGTAGCGCAGCGTGCCCTGCTGCGAGGCCTGCAGCTGGCGCACGTTGACCGCGTCGGTGGCCTGGCTGCCATCGGCGACGTTGGCAATCTGCCGTTCCGCACCCACGCTGCCCACCGACACGGTATTGGCCCGGTTGGCCACCGAGCCTGCGCCCAGCGCCACCGAGTTGTCCGCCTGCGCGCTGGCCCCGTTGCCCAGTGCGGTAGCGCTGCTGCCTGCTGCCGTGGCCCCGGCACCGCCGGCGGCGGCATTGGCGCCGGTGGCCGACGGCTGTGCCAGCCCTTGGGTGTTGTTGACCTGGAACATGCCCGACGTGCCATTGTTGATGTTGGTGATCTGCGTGTCGGTGTAGGCCTTGGACTGGTCGATGGCGTAGTTCACGCCGTTCTGCAGCTGGCCGACATTGACCGCGTCATAGCGCTCGGAGCCATCGGCCACGTGGGTGACCTTGCGCTCCGCGCCGCTGCTGCCCACCGCCACTTCACCCACCGAGCTGCTGGCGCCGGCGGCACCGTAGGCGCCGGTATAGCCGCTCTGCGCCCCCACGCTTGCCACCGAGCCGCTGCCCAGAGCGATGCTGTTGTCTGCCGAAGCGCTGGCGCCATCGCCCACGGCCACGCTGCCCGCACCGCCGGCGCTGGCCAGCGGTCCGATCGCCACGCTGTTGGCGCCGCTGGCAGCGGCGCCCCGCTTGAGCGAATTGACCTGCACATACGGGCTGCCGGCACCCGGCTGGATCTGGTCGATGCGCGTGTTGAGCGTGGTCAGCGACGCATCCACCGCTGCGAAGGCCGTTGTGACGTTGCTGTAATCGTTGCCGACCACGCTGCCGTCGGTGGAAATCGTGGAGATGCGGAAGGTCGGCGCAGTCCAGATGCCCGTGTTGCCATCAAAGCTCGTGGTGCCGCCGAAGTAGCCGACCAGCGCGTTGTTGGTCTGGAACAGCTGGTTGCCGGTCACCGCCGCGCGGCTGCCGGCCAGCACGCTGCCGTCGGCGAGGTTGCCCAGGCCCACCGCCGCACCGGTGCCGTCACCGGTCAGAGTGATCTGGTTGGTGGCATTGCCCGAGGCATCCACGTCGTACTTGACCGCCAGCTTGTCGATGGTGCCGGTCTGGTCGGCCACGTTGGCCAGCGACTGGCTGACCGCATCGAATGCACTGCCGACGTTGTCGTACGTGCCCGGGGTGACCTGCCCGTTGGTGGCGACCTGGTTGATCGTGTAGCTCGGCGCGGTGAGCACCCCGCTGGCATCCACCGCGGCACCGCCGCCCAGGTGGGTGGCCACGGCCTGGTTGGCCGCGAACAGCTGGGCGCCATTGATCGCTTCGGTGCTGAGGGCACCCACCACACCGGCGCCGATGTTGCGCAGCGTGGTCGGCCCGGTCCCGTTGCCGAGCGTGGCGCTGGCGAAGTTGAGGCTGCCGTCCGGATTCTCGTCATAGCGCAGGGCCCCCTGCTCGGACGCCTGCAGCTGCCCCAGGTTCACCGCATCGGTGGCCTGCGTGCCGGCCGCGACATTCACCACCTGACGCTCGCTGCCCACCGCACCCACCGAGACCGTACCGCTGCGGTCGGCCACCGCCCCTGCGCCCACTGCGATCGCGTTGGCCGCCGTTGCCGTGGCGCCCGTGCCCACCGCGATGCTGTCCAGACCGGCGGCGCTGGCGTCGATGCCGGTGGAATTGACCTTCAGGTAGCGGCTGCCTGCGCCGTTGCGGATATCGGTGATCTGCGTATTGAGATTCACCAGCGAACCGTCCACCGCCGAGAATGCGTCGGTGGCGTTGTCATACACGCCCTGCGCGACCGCCCCGGTGCTGGAAATGGTGCTGATCTGGAAACTCGGCGCCGTCCATGCACCCGTCGCCGGATCATAGGCGGTGAGACCGCCGAAGTAGTCCACGATCGCCGTGTTGGTGCCGAACAGCTGGTCGCCCGTGACCGCTTCGGTGCTGCCCGCCGCCACCGCACCGTTGGCGAGGTTGCCGAGCGTGGTGGTGCCGGTACCCTCGCCCAGCGTGATCCGGCGATAGTTGGCATTGCCGGCGCCGTCGTCGTCGTAGGTGACCGCAAACGCACTGACCGCATCGATCTGCGAGATCGCGCCCTGCAGCTGGGCCACGTTGACCGCATCGTTGGCCGCGCTGCCGGCGGCCACGTTGGTGATCTGCCGTTCGCCACCGGCAAAGCCCACCGATACTTCACCGGCCGAGACCTGCGCAGTGGTCAGCCCGTAGGCGCTGTAACTGGCCTGCGCGCCACGGTTGGCGGCCGAGCGATAGCCCAGCGCCACACTGTTGGCCTGGCTGGAGGTGGCCTCCGCGCCCAGGATGGTCTGGCCGTTGGCCGTGCCGCGGGCACTGTCGCCCACCACCACCGAATGGCCCATGCGGGCGGCGTAGTCCGCCGTGGGTACGCCGGTCGGATCGGTCGGGTCGTTCACCCCGTTCCCCGGGAAAGCAATATTGGCGTCCTGGCGCGGCAGCTCATGTCGCGCGTTGGCGCCGATCACCACTTCCTTGGAGCCGTTGGCGTAGGCGCCATCACCCACCAGCACCTGGTAGTCCTGCGCCGCGTTGACCGCCCAGCAGTCCACGGTCGCCACCAGCAGGTTGACGCAGGTGTTGGACCACGCCGGCGAGCCGTCCGGCAGCAGGAGTCCGAGCAGACCGTTGGGCTTGCCGTTGTTGATGTTGAAAATGTAGCTGTCGGAGGTGACACCGCCGATCAGCGTCAGGTGCGAGGCGCCGCCGGTGGAGGCGTTGCCCAGTCCGTCGAGCAGCGTGCCGACCGGGGTCAGATTGACCGTCGGAATGCCCAGCACGTTGGTCACCGAGTACGTCTGCATGACGTTGGCGCTGCTGACGGCCAGGTTGCCGTTGCGCACGTAGCCATCGCCACCGAGCAGGCCCTGCGCGGTCGGCCCCACCAGCTGCGACAGCGAACCCACCAGCCCGCCGGTACCGATGACCAGGCCGGCATTGGGATCGGCGGGCGCCGGTCCCTTCGGGCTGCCCGGCGGGAGCGCGGTCGGGGCCGGCAGCACGGTGCCCACCACCGGCTGGAGAATCCCGCCCACCGTGTTGCCCACGCCGCCCAGCAGGTCACCCACGGTGCCACCGACACCATCGAGGACGCCGCCGACGGTGGTGCCCACACCGTTGAGCAGATCGCCCACCCCGCCGAGCAGGCCGGTCGGGGCAAGCGTCATCGAGCTGGTCTGTCGCGCGGCGGCCGAGACGTCCACGAGCTTGGGATTGCGGTCGGCCGCATCCACCCCGTGGCCCAGTGCAGCCACCTTGACGCCGCCCGCGGCGGTGGCGGCCAGCGAGGCGGCCACCGTGTCATGCGCAGGGAGGGCGTCCGCCTGCGCCAGGGCATCCACCTCCACCGTGACGTCGGCATCGACAGTGGCCACCGGCGTTGACGCCTTCACAGTGGCAGCGCTGTTGACCGCCGCCGTCACAGCCGCCGCGCCAGCGCGCGGTGCCAGGCCTGCGGCGGCCGTGGCCTGTACATCGACCTGCGCCTGGGGAGCCGCCGTTACGCCTGCCGCCTGCACGCCCGCGGCGGCATCAACCTGCACCCCCAGCCCCTGGTGCGGCACCGGGACCGTCGGCGCGACGCCAAGCGTGGCCTTCGCCACCGGCGTGTCAACGCGTACATCCACGCCCAACCCGGCCAGCGTGTCGCCGCTGCCAGGCAGCGCGATGCGCCTGGGCAGGGACAGCTCCACCTTGGCAGCAGCCGGTGCGGTGACGTTGCGGGTGCCGAGGGCGAGATTCACATTGGCCTGGGCGCTGAGCGCAGGCGAGGTGTCGCGGGTATGCGTGACGGCTGCCAGCGCGGCCTCGGCGTCGATCTTGACCGGCAGTGGCGCGTACTTGGCGGCCAGTGCCTGGAGATCGTTGAGTGTCTGGCTTTCGCCGGCCCATGCGCCGCCGCTGCACAGCGCAAGCGCCAGGCCGATCGACAGGGCCGACAGCGGCACGCGAAGGTGCACGCGGACCGGGCCCGCCGCCAGACTGCCACGCGAGGTGGCGATTTCCGAGACGACCACCAGGGCCTTCAGTTGATGGTTCCAAACCAGACGAAAGATGCGATTCATGACGGTATTCCCCCGTTTGACGATCGATGCGGACTGCGGCGTCCATGCCTCTGGGCACGTGGGACCCATTACAGTCGCCGCGTCGAGCGCCGCGCACTTCATTCCGGCACGCCAACAGCGGGTTCCGGCAAAGCAACGGGGAAAACCGGCAGGCGAATGCGCAAATACGGCAGAAAGCCACCGGAATCCCTTGCAGGGCGGCGGCTTGCGTGGGTGAGCGGGGGACGGCGGCCGGCGCCCGCCGATGACTCAGGCCGGGCTGCCGATCTGCGCCGGGGCCCGCATCAGGGTGTCGCGGGGCAGCTCACCGAAGACACGACGATAATTGTCGGCAAAACGGGACAGATCCCACAGTCCGCAGCTCAGCGCGATCGCCTTGACCGACTTGCGACTGGAATCGGCCATCGACAGGCCACGGCACGCCGCGCAAAGACGCAGCATCGACAGATACCGGTTCGGCGAGGTACCAAACAGGTCTTCAAATGCATAGCGCAGTGCGCGTTCGCTGACGCCGGCCGCGTCGCAGATTTCATTCATGTAGATATAGCGGCGCAGATTGAGACGCATGAAATGCTCGGCGCGCTGCGCGATCAGATAATGCGTGCGCCGCGCCCGGCTGCAGGTGGGCCGATCGCCCGGGCCGGCGGCCAGCAACGCCTGCACATGCGCGTGCAGCAGCGTTTCCACTGCGTCATCGGCCAGTGCCACGCCCTGCCCACCCAGCGATTCCTCCAGGTGCCGGTACTGCTGCACCAGCCGGTGCACACCGACCCCGCCGGCTGGATGGAACAGCGACAATGCCTGGCCTGCCGGTGGCGTGCTGAGAAGGCTCAGCTGGGTCAGTTTTCGCTGCACCCGCTGCATCGGCGCCAGCAGCAACGTCAGGCGCGTGCCGGCACTGAACGTGAACTCGCTGATGCCCTCCGGCAACACGGTCAGCGCCATCCCGGACGCCAACGGAACACCGTGGCACCAGCTCACCCCTTCATCGGTGTCGTGGACATACCCAAGCAGACACCAGTCGGGCGGCAACATGAAACGCCCACGAAAGTGAAAGCCGCAGGCCAGCGTGCAGAACAGTGCCTCGTCATGCACCACCGCATCGACGCTGGCGCGGGGACCATTGCCATCGAGCAGCACCATCTCGACGTCGCACACCCGCAGCACACCGCCCAGCGTGGCCAGGTCGAACGCCCTGAGGTTGTCGCCCATGTCGCCCACTACACCATCGACCATGACAGTGATGCCCCCCGTTGGCCCGGTGTGCATCGCGCATCACCGGTTTCCCGTCTCCAAGAACTGCCCGCGCTCCTCGCATACTGCAAAATGCTGCTGCGCATTTTCGACGAGTATGCATCAATCCCCACACACGAAGACAAAATCGATGGCCGGAAATTCCGCGGATTACGTCGCTTTCACCCGGCCATCACATAATCTCGATAATTCATTCACCTTCCGGATATTAAATGGGAGCCAACGCAGAACGGTTCAGTCACCGGCAACGCGGGGCTAAAGTTCGGATTATCCGTGCCGATTTTGTGCATCACAGCCCTTCGCATTCGCCGAGCATTTCGTTGAATTTCGATGACGCCACACGCGGCGCCATCGCATCACGGGGGAACGTCATGGACAGGCAGGCAACCGTAGTCGTTGCTTCCGCCGGCAGCCAGCAGCGGCTGCGGCATCCGGGCTGCGCCTTGCAGGCGCTTGCGTTCCGCCAGGCACGGTTGCAGCCGGGATAGTCCGGCCGGCATCGGCGACCCGCATGGGTCGCTCCCCTGCGCCAGGACGTGCGCAGGCCAGCGGAAGGCCCTCCGCGGAGTCGGAACGACCTTCTACATCGCAAGGCAGCTGCTGCCCATCCGGGCCCTGATAGGTAAATGGAGATAACCGTCATGAACGCATCCATCCGCAAGTTCCTGGTCGAGGAAGACGGCGTCACCGCACTGGAATACGGCCTGCTCGCCGCGGTCATCGCCGGCGTACTCGTTGTTACCGGCCGCGCCCAGATCACCGCCTTCTTCACCAATCTGTTCACCCGCCTGACCGCACTGGTCGATTCCGCTGCGGCCTGACCGGTAACAGCGCGCGTCGGTCTGCCCTGACTGCCGTTTTCCCGGCGGCAACGGTGGCGTCTGGCCCGCGGTCCATGTTGATACCGCACAGGGGGATTGTGCCCATGTCGTTTCTTCCCCTACTGGCGCTGCTGCTCGGCGTACAGGTCGCCATCAGCGACCTGTACGCCCGGCGCGTCTCCAACCGCGCCCTGCTGCTCGCTGCGGCCGCCGCGGTGGCCTGGCTGTGCGTGCAGTGGGCGGTCACGCGGACCGGCGCGCCCACTGCCCATGTACTGGGCGCTGTGGCAGGTCTGGTCGCGCTGTTGCCGTTCTACGCCATCGGCTGGATGGGCGCCGGCGACGTCAAGTACTTCGCGGTGCTCGGCCTCCTGCTCGGCTGGACCGCGCTGCTGCCGGTCTGGATCATCGCCAGCCTGTGCGCGGGCGGACACGCGCTGTGCATCTATGCCGTTCGCCGTGTGCGCCCGATGATCCCGCTGCGCCTGCAGTTTCTGCGCGACACCACCCTGCAGCACCTAGAGCATCACCCCGCCACCGACCAGATCCGCCGCGCCCGGCAGGGCCGCGTGGGAATCCCGTTTGCAGCCTATCTGTCGCTGGGCGCCCTGCTCTGGGTTGTCCGGAACACCTATGCGGTGTCGCCGTGACGACCGCGCGCATTCCGCCCGGCAGCCGGCGCCGCCAAGGCGGGATCGCCACGCTCGAGTTCGCGCTGATGCTGATGTTCGGGCTGTTGCCGCTGCTGCTGATCACCTACTCCGGAGTGATGCTGATGGCCGTGCAGCAGACCCTGTCGATGGCATCGGCCGAGGGCGCGCGCGCGTCGCTGCGCTACGCCGCGCCGGACCAGCGCCGACTGGCTGCCTGTGTGGCCGCTCGCCGCTCCATGCAGTGGCTGCTGGCCTACGCCGGTCAGAATCCGGACTGCGCCACCAGCGCCGCGCCGCCGATCATCGTGTCCGCCCCGGCGCCATGCGCCGACCTGCCCAGCGCGCAATGCATCCAGGTACGGGTCAGTTACGACTACCGCGCCAATCCGTTCCTGCCGGGTACCGGCACTGTCTATGGCTGGGTCGTATCCCGGCCCATCACCAGTACCGCCGTGGCCCAGCTGGACCAGGGCAGCAACTGATGTCACTTCCAGGAGACGCCGCATGCTCAAGTTGACCCGCATTGCCGCCGTGTTGCTGATCGCGTTGGCGGCAATCCTGGCGGTGGTCGCCTTCAGCGTCAGCCGGCGTGCAGGCGAGGCGCCGGCCGCACCCGCGCAGACACGTGCCGCCGAGGCGCAGACCTGGCCGATGGTGGAGGCCGTCAACGCCCTGCCCGCCGGCCTGCCGATCGCGGCCAAGGACCTGCGCGTGGCCGGCCGCGCGCAGCCGGTAGCCGGCGGGTTCACCACCGTGGCCGACGTCGTTGGCACCGTGCCGACCCGCGACATCGCCGCCGGCACCGCTCTCGATGGCCTGGTCATCGCACAGGGCTACGCGCTGCGGCTCAATCCGGGCGAGCGCGCGCTGGCAGTACCGGTGGACGAACTGGTGGCTGCGGGCAACCGCATCCAGCCAGGCGACTTTGTCGATGTCTTCCTCAATCTCCGCTCGACGCCCGGTGTCCGCGACGACGGCGATGCACAGGCACGCCTGCTGCTCTCGCGCCTGCGCGTGCTCAGCTATGGTGCGGACGATCTCGGCACGCCCGCCCCCGCGTCTGCTACCACCGACACACCCTCGCCTGCCGACAGCCGCGCGCAGGACATCACCCAGCGCCCGTCCAGCAGCCGTGCCAACGACGCCTCGAGCACCGCGGCGGCGCGCAGCGCGGTACTGGCGGTGCCGGTGGCGGATGCCAGCCGCCTGCTGCTGGGCGCGCAGCAGGGCAAACTGTTCCTGGCCCTGCGCAATCCGGCGGACGTCGGCCAGCCGGACCTGGCGCTGTTCGCGCAACCTGCAGGGGTGCTCGCCCCGCGCCGCGAGCTGACCCCCGAGCAGCGGCTCGCACTGCAGTCGCCCGAGAACGACGCCTACGCCGGTATCGACAGCGCCGCGCTGGCCGGCCGTAGCAGCGCCCGCCCGGTGCCGGTGGCATCGACGGGCAGCGCCCCCCGCCGCAGCGCACCCCGCCTGGACCGTGGCGTGGAGATCATCCGCGGCGACGCCGCCTCCCCCAGCGGCTCGCCATGAGCCACCTGCCGAGACAGCCCATGACCCAACGCCCCACCCCTGCGTGCCGTCTGTTCCACGCCCGAATCCCGGGCGGGTGGCTGCTGCTGGCGCTGATGCTGGCACCCTCCGCTCACGCCAACGCCGACCTGGTGCTGCAGACCCGCGAGCAGCGGCCGTGGACACTGCCGACCGACCTGGAACGCGTGGCCATCGCCGATCCCGGCGTGGCCGATATCGTGATGCTGCGCGGCCCGCGTCAGGCGCTGCTGGTCGGCAAGGCCCCGGGAACGACCACGCTGCTGCTGTGGCGACGCGACAACAGCGAGCCGCAGCGCATGCAGATCGACGTGCGCAGCGCCGTGCAGGGCGCGCTGGGTGACGGCGCCGGCACCCGGTTGACTGTACAGGACGACCAGGGCCTGCTGCAGGGGGTGAGCCCGTCGATGCTGGACCACGCACAGAGCCGCAAGGCCGCCGCAATGGCCATCGGCAAGGAAGGACAGCTCGCCGATGTCGCCACCATCGCCAGCGGCGGTGTGGTGCAGGTCGAGGTCAAGGTCGTGGAGTTCAACCGCACCACACTGCGCCAGGTCGGTGTGAGCTTCTACAACAGCAATGGTGGTTTCACCTACGGGCTCACCCGCCCCGGCGGCATTCCGCCCACCACTGACGACGGCGGCTCCGGCAACGGCGGCGAGACCACGGTGACGCTCAATCCGCTGTCGTCGGCATTCAACCTGGTTGCCAGTTCACTCACCCACGGCTGGTTGGCCAACCTGGACCTGCTGCAGAGCAACGGCATGGCGCGCGTGCTGGCCGAACCCACGCTGGTGGCATTGTCCGGGCAGAGCGCCAGCTTCCTGGCCGGCGGCGAACTGCCGATTCTCGAACCGCAGGGGCTGGGCACCACCACGGTCACCTTCAAACCGTTCGGCATCGGCCTGACCGTCACGCCGACCGTGCTCAGCGCCGATCGCATCGCGCTGAAGGTCGCGCCGGAAGCCAGCGACCTCAACTACAGCACCGGCATCGCCTATAACGGCGTGCTGATTCCCTCCATCACCACCCGTCGCGCCGACACCACGGTGGAACTCGGCGACGGGGAGTCCTTCGTCATCGGCGGTCTGGTGAGCAATGCGGTCAGCTCAAACGTGGACAAAGTGCCTCTGCTCGGCGATCTTCCGATCATCGGGTCGTTCTTCCGCAACCTCAATTACAAACGTGAGGAGAAGGAACTGGTCATCATCGTCACGCCGCGGCTGGTCCAGCCACTGGCCAAGGGAACCGAGCTGCCCCTGCCCGGCCAGCGTGAAGCGGCGCCGAACCAGCCGGTCTGGGGCGCGTGGCTTCTGGGGCCGGCGTCGTCGGACCAGCTCCCCGGCTTCTCACGCTGAGCCATGCCAGGACGCCCCCCGCCATGTCCACCGCCACCATGCATCTGGTTCACCCCCGGGAGTCGGCCATGAAGCTGGTGCTGTACGCGCCGGATCGTGACCTGGTGTCGCGGCTGACGCCGCTGCTGCCCGCCGCCGCCGACGTGCAGTGGCAGGACAGTGGCGCGCCTGCCGCCGCGCTTGAACCCCTGCGTGATACCGGTTGTGTGCTGCTGCTGGACTTCCGCCACGAGCAGGCCGCCTTCTCCGCCGCGCTGGTGCGCCAGGTGCAGGCACAGGCACCGGAGCTGCCCCTGGTGGCGGTGGGCTCCACGGCAAGCGACCAGCTCGCCGGGGTGGTGGCAGCCCTGCGCGCCGGGCTGCGCGATCTGATCGACCTGGATGCCCCGCCGCACGAGATCGAGGCGGTGCTGCGCCGCGCCAGCGCCACGGATGCATCGGTTCGCGCCCCTGCGGCAGTCGCGCACAAGGCGCGCATGGTCCTGCTGCTGGGCGTCCGCGCCGGCGTCGGTTGCAGCACGTTGGCCGCGCATCTGGGCGTGCTCGCCCAGCAGGCTCACAGTCCGTTGCTGGCACAGGAGGAGGATCCGCCGCCCGTGGCGAACCATCTGCTGCTGCTCGACCTCGCGCAACCGGCCGGCGACCTGGCGCTGTACCTCAACCTGGACAGCAGCTTCCATTACGACGATGCCCTGCGCCATGCCAGCCGCATCGATGCCACGCTTGCCCGCACGGCCATGACGCGTCACCCGGCCGGCCTGGCGCTGCTCGGTCAGGCGGCCGGCACCGACGGCACGCCGATGGCCGATCCGGCCGTACTGATGCAGCGGCTGCGTGGCATCTTCGACACCCTGCTGTGCGACCTCGGCGGCGCCTGCGTGCGCCAGATTCCGGTGTCGCTGCTCAACAGCGCCGACGACATCTGGCTGGTTGCCGATCAGGCGATCGGCACCCTGGTCTCCCTCGATCAGGCCCTGACCCAACTCGAGCGCGTCGGTGCACGCGACAAGCGTCTGCAACTGGTGATCAACCGCTTCGACGATGCCAGTGGCATCAGCCCGGCACAGATCGCCACCCGCTTCGGCCTGCCACTGCTGGCCACCCTGCCCGACCGCGCCCGCCTGCGCTCGGCGGCCAGCCACGGCCGGCTGCTGCTGCAGGAGGCTCCACGCGATCCGTATCTACGCGCCCTGGCCCCGCTGCTATCCCGACTGGATCCCGCCGCTGCCCCTGCGGCACGCAGTTGGCGGGAACACCTCGCCCTTCGTCTGAGTGGTAGCCAATGGAAGACAAAGTGACCCCGTTCGCGGCACCCGCCGCGCGCCACGATCCGCCCGCCGATCCGGGCGCGGCGGTGCTGCCGTTCGAGCAGTCCGAGGAGTACCAGAAGGTCCTGATCGCGGCGCACGAACACCTGCTCAATGCGATCGAGGACGAACGCATCGACATCGACGCCTGGGCGCCGGACACGGTCGCACGCTACGTGCACACCCAGACCGCCGCGTTCGTGCAGGAGTGGCGCATCCCGATCAACGAGATCGAGAAGGACATCGTTGCCGCCGCGCTGGTCAAGGAGCTGACCGGTTTCGGCCCGCTCGACGACCTGCTGCACAACCCGGAGATCGAGGACATCCTGATCAACGGTTACAAGGACATCCATGTATCCCAGGGCGGAATGCTCAAGCGCGCACCGCAGCGCTTCAGCGATGACAGCCACCTGCTGCGCATTCTGCGCCGCATCCTCGCCCCGCTCGGCCGGCGTCTGGACGAATCCAACCCGATGGTGGATGCGCGCCTGCCCAACGGCGGCCGCCTCAACGCGATCATCTCCCCGCTCGCCGTCGACGGTCCGATGGTATCGATCCGCAAGTTCCGCAAGGATCCGTTCACCCCGGACGAACTGCTGCGCATGGGCACCTTCGACCGCCCCATGCAGGCGCTGCTGCATGCGATGGTACTGGGTCGATGCAACATCCTCGTCTCCGGCGGCACCAGCTCGGGCAAGACCTCGCTGCTCAATGCGCTGGCCAATTACATACCGCCCACCGAGCGGGTGATCACCGTGGAGGACACGGCCGAACTGTCGCTCAACCATCCCCATGTGGTCCGTCTGGAGAGCCGCATCGGTGGTGCCGATGGCAACGGCGCCGTGAGCATCCGCGATCTGGTCCGCAACAGCCTGCGCATGCGGCCGGACCGGATCGTGGTCGGCGAAGTGCGCGGCGCCGAAGTGCTGGAAATGCTGCAGGCGATGAATACAGGCCATGACGGCTCGATGGCCACCATCCACGCCAACTCGCCGCGCGATTGCCTGTACCGCATCGAGATGCTCGCCGGCTTCGCCGGCTTCCAGGGCAGCGAGGACAGCCTGCGACGGCAGATCGCCAGCGCCATCGACTTCATCGTGCAGATCTCCCGCCTCGGCAGCGGTCGCCGCGTTCTGGTGTCGATCACGGAAATCACCGGCGTCAGCGACAACCTGATCACCACCCAGGAAATGTTCCGTCACGAAGTGCAGTTCGATGCCGACGGCAAGGAGCACGATCGCTGGATCGGACTCGGGTTCCAGCCGCACTCGCACAAGCTCGAACCGTTCCGCCGGCAGTTGCGCGAGGCCCTGGATGGAGGCTACTGACGATGGTCTTCACCCTGCTCCTGGCCAGTGTGGCATTGGTGCTGGTCGCTGCAGCCCTGGCGCTGTGGAGCGGCGCCAGCGCTCGCGAGCAGCGCCAGGTGTCGCTGCAGCATGCCGAACAGCGGCTGGCACGTGGCGGGCCAGGCAGCGCCCTGCCGGAACCGGGCACCGCGCCCACCGGCGGTGCACGGGCCAGCGGCGAGCGTCCGTGGGATGCGCTGTTGCGGCGGGCCGCCCTGCCCACCGGTTGGCGGGTACCGCTGCTGGTGGTGGGAATGAGCCTGCTGGCGACATGGATCGCCACTGCGCGTCTGGGCACGTGGTGGATGGTGCCGATCATGCTGGTGCTGTGCACCCTGGTGGCGTGGTTCTGGCTGAGCCGGCGCATCGCCAACCTGCAGCGCCGCCTGCTGCGCCAGTTGCCGGACTTCCTGGACAATCTGGTCCGCCTGGCCGGGCTGGGCAACAGCCTGCAGATGGCCTTCCAGACAGCCACGGCGCAGGTACCCATGCCGCTGCGCGGTCTGCTCGATACCACCTTGTCGCATACCCGCAGCGGGCTCGACCTGGACCGCGCGCTTGCCCAGGCCTCACAGCCCTACCGGCTCGAGCCGCTCAACGTGCTGGCCGTGGTGCTGGGCGTCAGCGTGCGCATTGGCGGGCGCGCCGACCAGATCCTGCAGCGCATGGCCGATTTCATGCGCGATCTGGACCAGGCACAGCAGGAACTGATGGCCACCACCTCCGAAACCCGCATGTCGGCGTGGGTGCTGGGCCTGCTGCCGCCGATCTGCGCGGTGCTGATGGCCATCGCCAGCCCCGACTTCTTCCAGCCCGTCATCCACGAGCCGCTCGGCCACAAGCTGCTGCTCGGTGCACTGGTACTGGAGGCCGCGGGTGGGTTCCTGCTGTACCGGCTGGCCAAATCGATATGACACGGGGGCATCCATGACCAGCACCGGCTACTGGATTGCGGCCCTGTTGCTGCTGGCGGCGGGGCTGGCCCTGCTCGGCATCCGCTGGTTCATCCTCGGCGGGCACCAGCAGCTTACCGAAGCGGCCCTGCAGTCGGCCCTGCGTCCGCGCGACAGCGCCGCCGCCACCGGCGCGCCGGCCGCAGCGCCGAGTGCACGCCAGCATGGCCTTGCATGGCTGACCGCGTTCGGCCAGCGCTTCAGTGGCAGCCGCATCGAGAAGGCACTGCTGGCGCCGGAGGATCGCCTGCTGCTGGACCAGGCCGGCTGGCACACCAGCACCGGCACTGCGATCTTCCTCGGCCTGCGGCTGGTCCTGGCCGTGGTGTCGCTGGTCGTGGCACTCACCTTCAGCGACAGCACCGGTTTCAACCGCGTGATGCTGATGCTGGCCGCACTGGCCTTCGGCATCCTGCTGCCCAAGTTCGCGCTGCGCGCCTGGGCGACGCGCCTGCGCAGGCGCGTATCGGCCGAACTGCCGCTGCTGATCGACCTGCTGCGCCTGCTGCAGGGCGTGGGCTTCAGCATGGACCAGAGCCTGCAGACCCTCGGCGACAAACTGCGCAACGCGATCCCGGTGCTGGGCCGCGAGATCCACCAGGCCAACATCGCCTACATGCACGGCCGCACCCGTCAGCAGTCGCTGCGCCGGTTGAGCGAGTCGTTCGACGACGAAGACCTGCGCAGCCTGGTCCAGTTGATCATGCAGGTGCATGAACACGGCGGCGCGGTGCAGGAACCGCTGCGGCAGTTCAGCGTGCGTCTGCGCGAACAGCGGCGCAGTTCACTGAAAGAAAAAGTCGGCAAGCTCTCGGTGAAGATGACCGTGGTGATGATGCTGACGTTGTTGCCGGCCTTGATGCTGGTGCTGGCCGGTCCGGCCATCATCGCCCTGGCCACCGCCTTGACCAGGATCGGGTAAAGACCATGCCAAGCCCCATGTTGCCCCGCCTCGGCACTGTCGTACTGCTGGCCACACTGTGCGCGGCCTGCGCCTCCACGCGGCCGGCGTCGTACCGCCAGGACCCGATCGCCCAGGCCTCGCCGGAGGTGCCGCCGCAGGAGGATCGCGTGCTGTACCTGGACCTGATCGCCAAAATGCAGAAGCAGGGCGCGTTCTACGCCTCGCTGGCGCATGTGGATGCCTACCGGCAACGCTACGGCGACAACCCGGCGCTGCGGCGGCTGCATGCTGACGCCCTCCGCGAAACCGGGCAGCGCGATGCCGCGCTCGCCGCCTACACCGGATTGACCACGGGCCCGCAGGCCGCAGCCGCCTGGCACGGCATCGGCCTGATTGCCGCGCGCAGCGACGACGACGCCCGTGCCGAGACCGCGCTGGCCCGTGCGGTGCAGCTGCAACCGCTCAATACCGATTACCTCGGCGACCTCGGATTTGCACGGCTGCGTGCCGGGCACTGGGACCGGGCGCAGGCGCCGTTGGCGATGGCCGCCGAGCTGGCGCCCGGCAACGTCAAGGCCAATGCCAACCTGGCGGTCTGGGCACTGCTGAGCGGCCAGCACGGGACCGCCGAGCGGATCATCCGCGACGCCCGCCTGCCCGATGGCGCACGCGAGGAAATCCAGCGCCTGGCCCAGCAGCTGCGCCAGCGCGCGGCATCACGCACTGCGGCCGCGGCTGCGCCGGCCCGTGTCGCGCCCGCGATCGCGCCAGCGCGCGAGCGCAGCACCCGCCTGGCCGGCGACGCCAACCGCCCGTCTGCCAGCGGTGATGCGCGCCTGGCGCCTTCCATGCTGGAGCGCTTCAGCGCCACCGATACCACCACGGGGACCACACCATGAACGAGCACGTCATGACCCGGATCGCATTCGCACCCGCGCTGCGCGCGTTGACCGGCTTTGGGGTGGCGGCAGCGCTGCTGCTGGCAGTGGATGCCCGTGCCCAGCAGCCCCCGTTGACCGGCAGGATGCTCGCCGAGCCCCCCCTGCCGACGCCGACGCCGCCCGCGCGCGCACCTGCGCCTGGGGTGCCGGCTCCGGACAACGACGCGGGTTGGCAACCGCCGCGTGCGCCGGCATCTGCAGCGCCGGCACCGACCCGGATCGGCGACACCACGCGCGCGCTGCTGCAGCTCCAGGCCGCCGGCACGAGCGCCGGCACGCGGCTGCCGATCCTCGGCGACCAGGCGGCCGCCAGCTACGCGCGCTACCTCAAAAGCTTCGAGCACGAGATTCCCGAGTACATGAAGACCAACGTGCGCAAGGATGTTTCCGGGTCCAACGACGGAGGCTGATGCCATGAACGTACCTGGCCCTGCCGGGGCGCCCCGCCCGGCCCCCCGTGTGCTGCGCATGCAGCAGCGCGGCGGCATGTCGGTGACGATGATGCTGGTGATGCTGGGCCTGGTGATGATGCTGGGCCTGGTGGAGATCGGCTTCCTGTACTGGGCCAAGCGAGATGCACAGAAGGTGGCCGACCTGGCCGCGCTCGCCGGGGCGCAGCGGCTGGAACTGTGCGCGGCCAACCAGGCCGACAACAGCGCGGCGCGCGGCAACGCGATCACTGCCAATCGCTTCCCCGGCACGGTGCAGGTGCAGTGCGGCAACTGGAATCCGGCCAACCCCGCCGCCGATCACTTCACCACCACGCTCGGCCCGCAGGCGCCGTTGAATGCAGTGCGCGTACAGGCGCAGCGTTCGGTACTGCCGTTCTTCGGCCAGAACACGACCCTGCCCACGCTGCAGGTCCAGGCCGTTGCAATGCGCGCCCAGCCCACCGCCGTGTTCAGCGTCGGCTCGCAGCTGCTGCGGGTCAACGGCAACACCCCGCTCGGCAATGTGCTGCGGCTGGTGGGCGTGGACCTGGACCGCACCACCCTGCTCGGCTACGACGGCCTGGCCCAGGCGCACATCACCCCCGGCGGCCTGCTGCAGGCGCTCGGCATCGAGGTCGCCGCCGACATCGGCATCGCCGAGTTCAACCGGCTGCTGGCCGCCAACCGCATCTCGCTGGGCCAGCTGCTGGATGCCACCGCGACGGTACTGGCACAGAGCGGCGTGGCCAACGTCGACCTGCGCGCACTCAAAGATGCGCTGGCCACGCAGATCAACATCGACCAGGCCAACCTGCAGCTTGGCTCCAGCGATGCCGGCAGCGGCCTGTTCGCACGCATCGTGGCCCCCGAAGGCCCGGCCTCCAGTGCACTGCGTGCCGACGTCAATGTGATGGACCTGCTCACCACCGGCATCAGCATCGCCAACGGCGGGCGCGGGGTCGACGTGGACAACCTCAGCGTGCTCGGCCTGGTCAACGCCAAGGCGGCCATCATCGAACCGCCGTCCATCGCCATCGGCGGCGTGGGCACGCGCGCCTACAACGCGCAGGTGCGTTTGAACGTCGATGTGGACAGCAATAATCTGGTGGGACTCGGCCCGATCCTGTCCACCCTCGGCGTTCGCCTGCATCTGCCGATCTACGCCGATGTCACCAACGCAATGGGCACGTTGACCGCACTGCAGTGCGGTGCCCAGCCCCCCACGGCCACCATCAACGTCGAGTCCTCCGTGCTGCGCGCCTGCGTGGGCAGGGTTGACCCGGCCAACCGGTTCTCCACCCGCAACGTGTGCGAAACCACGCTGGAGAACGAACAGATGCTGACCCTGCTTGGCGCCACCCTGGTCAACGACAAGATCCGCCTCAACGGACTCACCCATGCCGAAAGCGTCACCCTCGCCGCCGGCGAAACCGCCTCGACCCGCATCAACGCCGCCCTGCTCGGCGATACAGTCGCCGCACTGGTCAACGAACTGCTGCGCGTGCTGGGCAACGTGCTCAATCCCGCACCGAAAGGTCTCGGCACGGCTGAAACCGCCAACCGTCTGGCCGAGCAGTACCTCAAGGCCGCCAATCCGGATCCGGGAAAAAAGTACGACGTGCACGCCACCATCGACCTGCTGAAGAACGGTGCGCCTGCACGCGGTATCGAGCCGATCGGCACCTGGAACATCCCCAAGGGCGTGCCGTATCCCTGCGGCCTGATCACATGCTTCCGCGACGGCACAGTCTGGGAAGGCTATGAGGCCGCGGTCACCGGCAACGGACAGGGCCTGCTCGGCGGCGTGCTCGGCACGCTGCTCGGGGGCCTGGTGATCAACCGCTGCAACAGCCTGCTCACCGGTCTGCTGGCCTACAACGCCTGTGTCAAAGGCAACCTCGCGTCCTACCTGCAGACCGCCGAGGAAGGCGTGCTCGACAGTTTCCAGGGCAGCGGCAGCGTGGTCGACCCGTCCACCGACACGGTGGCGTGCAGCGGGCTGCTGTGCCTGGGCCTGAAACCGGTGCTGGACCTGCTCAAGCCGATCCTCAACGGCGTCGGTACGCTGCTCACCCAGACCCTGGCGCAGGTGCTCGGGCTGGAACTGGGACGGACCGACGTGCACCTGCAGTCGATCAACTGCAGCCCTGCGCAGCTGGTCTACTGAGCCGCTCCCGCCCGCGCGCAGGGGGCGTGCGGACCCCGCCCCGCTGCATGCTAGACTGCCGCGGGGACTTCACATCACCGTTGAATCCATTCGTGGATGGCCTGAATATGCGAGAGAGAAAAGGGGTTGATTCCGCCACCAGGCGTACGCTCGCCGGTGGGATGCTGTTGCTGCTGATCACGGCTGCACCGCAGGTGCTGGCCGCGCGGGCGCCGCGCGCCGAAGCGCCTGTCGAACCCGCGCAGCGTCCGGTACCCACGGTGCGCAACAGCGTGGACGAACTGCGGCAACTGGTGGACTCGCGCCAGCTGACCGAGCTGCGCACCACTTACAACGGCAGCTACGGCGCGAGCCTGCTGTTCAACACCAGCACGCTGAACTATTACGTGGCGCTGTTCCACGAAAAAGAGTTCTGGCGGGTGATCAAGACCGATTCGGTGGACAACGCAGAGAAGGTCTACCGCACGTTCGTGCAGCAGACCGAAGAGCTGGCCCAGGTGTATATCGACACCACGCGTCTGCAGGCCGGCAAGCGCTACACCGAGAATCTGGTGGCCTACAACGCCCAGCGCCTGCAGAGCCTGCAGCAGGAAGCCGAGCTGCAACGCCAGCAGTCGCTGCAGGTCAGCGCATCGCTGCAGGAAGCCAAGCAGCAGGCGGTCAGCCTGAGCACCGATCTGCGCAGCACGCACAGCGAGCTGGACGCGCTGAACCAGCGCATCCAGCTGCTGCAGGCCCAGCAGGGCAATCCCGAGCTGTCGCTGCCCACGCCGGAGGCAGCACCGGTTCCGGCACCTGCCCCGTCAGGCCAGTCGGGCACCCCGTAACACCTGCGGGCCGCGCGCTCCCTGCCTGCCAGGGAGCGTTGCTCGAACAGTGCGCACCGTGCGCTATGCTGATCCCCGATCACTGTTCGATCGTACGCAAGGAATGCCGATGCCTTTCCCGCCGCTGCGACCCGTAGTGGGCCTGGTACTGTCCCTGCTCGTCACCGTCACCGCCGTGGCTGCGCCGCCACTGACGGCCGCGCAGTCCGATCCGGTCGCGCTCGGCTGGATGCAGGGTGCACCACCACCGGAAGACAAACGCATCCGCTACACGGACGAGGACTACTTCGCCTTCCCCAAGCTGCGCTGGACGGTCTGCCATTTCCGCCAGTTGATGCCCACCGTGGGCGTCAGCCGCGGCGAAGGCGCCGCACGCCCGATGACGCGCCGCCTCGACAGCGCGCTGGACGCCGTGACATTCACCCCGCTGGGGGCCACCGCGCCGATGCGCTGGGCAGACGCGCTGGATGCCACCTACACCGACGGCATCGTGGTACTGCACGACGGCGTCGTCGTCTATGAACGCTACAGCGGCTGCCTGGATGCCGAAGGGCAGCACGGCGCCATGTCCGTCACCAAATCGATGACCGGCCTGCTCGGTGAGATCCTGGTCGCCGACGGCACCCTGGACGAGAACGCCCGCGTGGATGCCATCGTGCCCGAGCTGCACGGCAGTGGCTTCGGCGATGCCACGGTCAAGCAGATCCTGGAGATGACCACTGGCCTGCGCTACAGCGAGGACTATGCCGATCCCGACGCCGACGTGTGGCAGTACGCGGCGGCCGGCAGCACCCTGCCGCACCCGCCGGGCTACCGCGGCCCCACCAGCTACTACGATTATCTGCGAACCGTACGCCCGCAAGGCGCGCATGGCGAGACCTTCGGCTATCGCACGGTCAATACCGACGTGCTGGGCTGGATCATCGCCCGTCGTTCGGGCCAGTCGGTGGCCCAACTGCTCGAGTCCCGCGTGTGGCGTCCGTTGGGTGCCAGCCAGGACGCCTATTTCACCGTGGACTCCAGCGGCACGCCGTACGCCGGGGGCGGTTTCAACGCCGGTCTGCTCGACCTCGCCCGGGTCGGGCAACTGCTGCTTGACGACGGACGCATCGACGGGCGCCAGGTGATTCCGGCGGCGGCCATTGCGCGCATCCGCGCCGGTGGCGACAAAGCGGCCTTCGCCCGCGCCGGGTATGCCCAGCTGCCCGGCTGGAGCTACCGCGGCATGTGGTGGATCACCCACAACCCGCACGGCGCTTACATGGCACGCGGCGTGCACGGCCAGGCGCTGTACGTGGACCCCACCGCGCGCGTGGTGATCGCCCGGTTCGCCTCGCATCCCACCGCCAGCAACAGCGCCAACGATCCCATCACCCTGCCCGCGTTCGACGCCATCGCACGCGCTCTGATGGTCACGCCCTGACAGGACACTCGGTCGCCCCTCCCCACCTCGCATCACGTGCGACGGATGCGGAGTGTCGGCGTCTGCCCGACGTGGGTGCCGGCCGCACTGCGCGACGGAACCGCAGCCTGCATTTCCGACGCGCCGGTGGCCTGGCGGCCGGGTGAATGCCATCGTTCACGCCATAGGACGGTCAGGCCATAATCTGACTACTACCGCCCCTATCGTTCCACCAATATTGTGATCTCCAACAGAAATCGCCCGGCACGCCCGGGATGGAGATCCCTATGAAGAAGGTTCTTGGCGTCTACAGCGCCCCCCGCCCGCACTGGGTCGGCGATGGCTTCCCGGCCCGCTCGCTGTTTTCCTACACCACGCACGGCCAGCACCTGAGCCCCTTCCTGTTGCTGGATTACGCCGGCCCGTACCGGTTCGAGCCCACCGACCAGCGCCGCGGCGTGGGGCAGCATCCGCACCGCGGTTTCGAAACGGTCACCATCGTCTACGAGGGCGAGTTGGAGCACCACGATTCCACCGGGGCCGGTGGCCATATCGGCGCCGGCGATGTGCAGTGGATGACCGCCGGCGCAGGCATCCTGCACGAGGAGTACCACGCCTCGTCGTTCGCACGCAGCGGCGGCACGCTGGACATGGTGCAGCTGTGGGTGAACCTGCCGGCGGCCGACAAGATGGCGACGCCGGGCTACCAGACTCTGCTCGACCGCGACATTCCACGGATTGCCCTGCCCGACGGGGCCGGCACCGTGCGGGTGATCGCCGGCAGCTTCGAGGGCCACGCCGGCCCCGCCCGGACCTTCACGCCGATGGATGTCTGGGACCTGCGCCTCAAGCAGGGTCATCAGACGTTGCTGGAGGTCGCTGCCGGTCGCACCCTGGCGCTGGTGGTCCTCAAGGGCAGCGTGACCGTCAACGACCAGCAGGTCGCACATGAGGCCCAGCTGGTCATCCTCGATCGCGACGGTCGAGGTGTCTCGATCGTGGCCGATACGGACGCCACCGTGCTGCTGCTCAGTGGCGAACCCATCAACGAGCCGATCGTCGGGCACGGGCCGTTCGTGATGAACACCGACGCCGAGATCGCCCAGGCGATGCGCGACTTCAACAGCGGGCGCTTCGGCCGCATGGCCGCCACCCCGCACTGACCCCTGCGGCCGTGCGCTCTGCACGGCCGCGCCCCTCAGCGCAGGCCTGCCGCCCGCGTTGCCAACGCGTCATCCCCCAGGAGCCCCATCATGGCCAGTGAACCGATCCGCGATCCCGCCAGCGACCGGCCGGCGCAAGCTGATCATGACCGCACTGTGGACCGAAGCCTGCCTGACCTTCCCTGCGCTGGATGCGCTGCGCGAAGGCTACGAGGTCTACGTGGTCGTCGATGCCGTCGGCGGCACCTCGCTGGCCGCGCATGATGCCGCGTTGCGCCGCATCGAGCAGGCCAGTGGTGTGCTGATCAGTGTGACGCAGCTGTTCTGCGAGCTTCAGCGCGACTGGAACCGCAGCGACACGGTACCGGCCTTCATCGATCTGTTCATCCGGACCGGCGGCACGGCCGGCATCCAGTTCGCTTACGACCGCGCCCCGTAAGCCGGTTCCCCAACAGGTGAATGTGCAGGCGCGGACTTGGCAGGACTCCGCGCCTGCGGCACGATTGAGCATCGACGAACACAGGGAACAGATTCGACGATGCCCGGGGTGCCCGTACTGCGCCTGCCCCTGCAGGCGACTCTGCTGTCGCTTGCGTTCCTGCTGGCGGGTTCACTGTGGCAGTGGTACCCGCCGTGGATGCCGCTGTCGGCCGATACGGCCCCCCTGCCGGCACCGCTCTGGACAGGCCGCACCCTGGCGTTTGTCGAGCGCGCTGCCGAACCCCTGCTGCTGACCTGGCTGATCGGCGTGGTGCTGACCCACGCCCTCGGCCTCCACGACCTGCATCACCGCTGGCGTGCCGGCCTGGTGTTCGTCGGCCTGCTGATTGCAGGGCATGCCGCCGGCCTGGCCCTCTCCGGGCTGCTGCAGCCGCTGGGTCCGCTCGCCCCGGTGCTGGTACACGGGGCCGAACTGCTTGGCTGGGCCAGCCTGCTGACCCTTGCCATGTTTGCCGCGGTACAGGCCGGCCACCCGGCCCGCACCACCCGGCCAGCGGATGTCCGCACCGGCGTGGTGGCCGTGTTCGGGCCCTCCTGCCTGCTGGCGATGTGGAGCGGCTGGACATTCCTGCTGGCAAGCCTGATGGATCTTCCGCTGATCTCGTATGTGCCCACTCAGGTGCCGCTGCCGATCCGTATCGCGATGCCGATGCTGCTGGTGGCTATCGCCGTGGTCGGCACGCGCGGCGTGTGGGACGGGCTGGCCGGCCTGGTGTCCCCGGTGCCGCCCGCGCGCAGCGCGGCCGCGGCCCTGCTGGCGTGCACGGCCGCGCTCGCCCTGCTCACGCCGCTGGCCGGACTCGTCGCTCTGGTCGCCGCCACCGCCGAACGGCCGTGGCTGAATCTGGTGACCGCCGCTGCCGTCATCGCGCTGTCGCTGCTGGTGCAGTACCTGCTCGCACGTTGGCTGGCGCGCCCGCTGCTGCTCGCGCGCAGGACGCCGCGCCCCCAGCCGCGCGCCCGCGCGCGCGCCTGATCGTTCTCGCAGCTGCAACCCCGCACCCCGCCTCACCGGCACGCCTCGAACACCGCATCGTCCAGGCGCCGGGACAGCGCCAGGTCGCGCGTCAGCCCCGCCGCGCGATGCGCCGCTTCGCGCCGCTGCCGGGCCGCAGCGCAGGCCTGCGGATCGCGATGCACGGAGATCAGATGGCCGCGCACCCCCGGCGCTGCCGTGGCGCGACCACGGCGGGCGGCAGGCATCGCTTGCCGGCCACGTCGCGCGGCAGCGTCACGTTTCAGCTCCCGTCGCAGCGCTTCCACATAGGCGGCGTAGTAACGCACCGGGCGGTGCTGTACCGCACTCCAGGTCTGCTCGGTGCGGCCCTCCGGGCACGCCGCCGACTGATACCGCGCCTGCCCGGCGGACACGCATTTGTACACCGTCTGGGCATGCGCGGGCATGCAGGCCAGCCACACAAGTACGCTCCAGATCATCCTGTTCATTCGCCCCACGCTCCCCTGTTTCATCGTGCCGGCAGCATCGCCGAGGGGGGCTGGATAAGGTGCCGACGTGCGTCGCAACCGTACAACGCCGCGCTGTTCCCCTACGTCACAGCGCGCACAAAAAGGCCCGGCAGTGCCGGGCCTCCAGGGATGACGCGATGTGCTGCATTACAGGAAGCGGTAGTCGAACTCCAGCCACAACTGGCGGCCGTACGGGTCGTAGTTGCCCACCGGATAGAACGGCCAGCCACCGCCATTGCGGTCCGCCGGCGGCCGGCTGTCGCGCAGGTTGTTGACGATCAAGCCCAGCGTGGCGTTGTCGTTGAGCCGGCGGTACAGACTGGCGTTGTAGGTCATGTACGGCGCGATGCGGCCACTGCCGTCGGTCTTCGGCAACGAGCCGTAGCGCATCCCGTACAGCGTCGCGGTCCAGTCGTTGATCGCCCAGGTCACGCTGCCGTTGATGCGGCTGCGCCACTGGTAGGAATCCAGCGAATTGCGCTGGTCCTGGATGGCATCCCCGTCGAACTGCCGGTAGTCGTGGTCGATCACCAGTGAGTACGCAAGGCGGCTGGAGAAGCGCCCGTAGCGCCCGGCGTCCCAGCGCAGGTTGGCCTTCAGGTCCACGCCGCGCACCGATTCGGCGGCCGCATTGATCGGATTGATCAGCACGCGCACCACCTGGTTGGACTGCACGGCGGCGTCGGCCGGGTTGCGGATCACCCGGCGCAACGCGTCCTGGCATTGCGCCGAGGCGATGTCGCGGGCGTCGCCGCCGACGGTCTGGCCCAGCCGGCAGTCGGCCTCGTCCTTGAGGATGCGGGTCGAATCCAGGTTGGTGACTTCGTCCTCGATGCGGATGTCGTAATAGTCGACGGTGACATCCAGGTTGGCCGACGGCGACCACACCGCGCCCAGCCCGTAGGAGCGTGCCGTTTCCGGCTGCAGCTGCGGGTTGGCACCACTGGTGTAGTCGATCGCCAGCCCGCTGTAGTCGCAGTCGTCGTAGGCCTGTCCCGCAGTACGGCACCGCCAGTAGTCGGTCATGCCCGGGTTGTAGCCGCGCGTCTCGGTGGCGAACACGTAGTTCATGTCGGGCGCACGGAAGCTGCTGGCCGCACTGGCGCGCAGCAGCAGCGTATCGACCGGGCGGAATTCCAGACCGGCGCTCCATGTGGCCTTGCCGATGTGATCGCCGGCGGCGCGGTACTGGTCGTACCGGCCGGCCACAGTGGCGGTCAGACGCTCCAGGAGCGGCAGCTGCAGCTCCACGCCGGCCGCGTAACGGTCGCGCTCACCGCCAGCGGGAATACCGGCGCTGGTGTTCCAGAATTCACCGGTCGCCAGGCGCGGATCGGGACGGTTGCGGTAGCCTTGACTGCCTGCTTCGACCACCGCGGCCAGCGCGGCCCGGCCACCGGGCAGGGCGAACAGTTCGCCGTTGACACTGACGCTGGCGGTCTGCAGCCAGGCCGCATTGCGGCTTTCCTGGGTATCCGACAGCCCGTCGTACTCCGTGGGCGACAGCGGCCGGTACAGGCGCGTCGGGTCCGGTGCGTACACGTCCACTCCGTTGCGCGTGCCAAGCTTCGGCCCGAGCAGATAGTCGTTGATGCCGGCCAGCAGTACCGGGCGGCGCGTGCGGTTCTCGTAGCGCGAGCGGCTGTAGGCCGCTTCATAGTCCCAGTCCGAGCTGCCAAGGCTGCCGCGCGCGCCCACGTTGAATGACCACGACTGTTCCAGGAAGCGGTTGGCATTGCTCTGCACGCCGCCGATTTCTTCCGGCGCGAAGCGTCGGTACCAGGTTTCCAATTGGCCGCTGTTCTGGTTGTAGAAGTAATTGCGCGAGGACGTCCAGGTCGGCGCACGGGTGTTGTTGTAAATGCGTGCGGTACCGATGGCGGCGTCCGCGAACAGTTCCTGGCGGTCGTTCAGGCGCCAGGTCAGCGCGCTGTAGGCGTCGATGTTGCGTTTCTCGGTCTGCACGGTCCAGAACGTGGCGGCCGCGTCGTTGCTGCCGCAGTAGGCGCCCTGCCGTGGATTCTGCGCGCGGAACACGCTGCCACCGTAGAGGCCGCTGGTCGCATCGCAGCCATCCAGGCCCGGATCGATGTAGTTGCCGCTGCCCGCATTGCGGCGATACGCCACCGCGGTCGGCAGCGGCGCAACGCCGCGCGGATCGTCGGTCAACGAATCCATGAAGTCGCGTTGCGACCCGTAGATCGCCTTGCGGTTGCCAAGTTCCAGACCGAAGATCGCGTCCCACTGGTCGCCCGAGCCACCACCGACCGCCTGCACGCGCTGGTTGTCGCCGCCGCCCTGCTCGGTGGTGCCGGCGCGCACGTTGATGCCCACGCCATCGTAGTGGCGTTTGAGGATGATGTTGACCACGCCGGCGATCGCATCCGAGCCGTACACCGCCGAGGCACCGCCGGCGAGGATTTCGATCCGGTCGATCAGGGCGCTGGGAATGTTGGCCAGGTTGACCACGTTCACCGAGCCCTCGTAGGCCAGCGGATAGTCCGACTGCCGCCGCCCGTTGACCAGGACCAGCGTGCGGTTAGGGCCAAGTCCGCGCAGGTTGATGGTGTTGGCCGCCGGGGTGAAGGTGTTGCCGAAGTCCTCACCCTGCACGTTGCCGGTGTTCTCGGTCAGCGCGCTCAGGGCCTCGAACGCGCTGCGGTAACCCTGCGCCTCGATCTGCTCCTGGGTGATCACCGTCACCGGCGACGGCCCCTCCACACTGGCACGGGGGATGCGCGATCCGGTGACTTTGACGGCGTCGAGCTGGGTAGGTGCCGTGTCCTGGGCAGCGGCGGCCAGCGGCGCCAGTCCGAGCAGGGGCAACAACGACAGGGCCAGGGGATGCGGACGCAACGAACGGTGGAGCAGAGACATGCAGGTTCCAGGGTGGGGAAACGGAGCGCCGGCGCGCGCGATGCAAGGGATGCGGGCCAGGAGGGGCGCCAGTCTGCTGAATGGGGGCCTGCGGGTGAAATGACCGACCGGGATATGCATATCGGGTTTCCGACTAAGCGCAACGCGCGGTCATCGCCAGCGGCTACACTCCGCGCCATTGCCTGCTGGAGCCTGCCATGAGCGCCCCCGATACCCCGCTGGTCTTCTACGTCAAGCTCCAGGTCAAGCCCGAACGGGTGCAGGACTGGCTCGACGCGCTGCACACGCTGGTGGACCGCATGGCGGACGAGCCGGCGTTCGTGTCCTGCGACCTGCACCGCGATGCCCAGGACCCCACCCTGTTCACCCTGTACGAACGCTGGAACGAGGCCTCCGTGGAGGACTTCCTGGCGCACCAGTCGACCGACTACCGCGCCGCCTACGACGCGCTGCTCCCCGAGCTGCTGCAACGCCCTCGCGAGCCGCAGGTGCTGGAACTGCTGCAGAGCTGGCGCTGAGCCCATGCGCTTCATCGAGACCTTCTCGCTCTACCCGTTCCTGGACACGGTGGTCAGCCTGGTGGCGGCGTTCGTGCTGGGCACCCTGATCGGCGCCGAACGCCAGTACCGCCAGCGCACCGCCGGGCTGCGCACCAATGTGCTGGTGGCCGTCGGCGCGGCCGCCTTCGTCGACCTGGGCATGCGCATTGCCGGCTCCACCGAAGCAGTCCGGGTGATCTCCTACGTCGTGTCCGGCGTCGGCTTCCTCGGCGCGGGCGTGATCATGAAGGAAGGCATGAACGTGCGCGGGCTCAACACTGCGGCCACGTTGTGGTGTTCGGCGGCGGTAGGCTGCTGCACCGGCGCCGACATGCTCGCCGAGGGGGTGCTGCTCACCGCCTTGGTCATTGCCGGCAATACCCTGCTGCGCCCGCTCGTGAACGCGATCAACCGCATCCCGATCAACGAGGCCGCTTCGGAGGCCACGTATGAGGTGCGGCTGAGCGCCGATCCGATCGCCACGCCGGTTGTCCGCGAGCGCCTGGTGGAGCTGCTGGAAGCGGCGCAGTACCCGGTGGGCGATGTGCAGGTGGTCGAACACGGCGATGCACCCGTGGAGATCGTCGCGATCCTGGTCAGTACTGCCGTGGCGGCCCATGAGCTCGATGCCGTCGTCGCCCGACTGCAGCACGAACCGGGGGTGCTGCATGCCACCTGGGAAGTCAGCACCCGCGACTGACCCCGCCCCCCAAACGCGGACGGCGGCCCGCAGGCCGCCGTCCGGTGTACTGCGCGACGCCGATCAGGCAGCGGCGGGCAGCGGCACTGCGCTCTGGCGCTGCACCAGTGCATTGAAGCGCGCCAGCGAGCTCAGGTGGTGGTGCACCAGCGCCAGCCAGCCGTTGCGGTGCCAGGCCACAACCAGCGCGTCCGGCAGCTTGGAGAACTTCTCCACATCCACCACGCGGAAGCCGTTGATCGACATCTGCGCACCGTTGGACAGGGTCACGTCGATGCTGCGGTCCACCAGCAGGCCCTGCTCGATCAACGCCGCGCTGAACTGACGGGTCAGCTCGTGCTCACGGGTGAAGTCGCCGCAGAAGCGCATTGCCGCGTTGACCAGTTCGGTCGGCTCGCCATTCTCGAACAGCGGCTGGCCCTCGTCGGAATCGCCCTGGTTGACCTGCTCGGCTTCGGCATCCAGACCCAGCACGTAGTTCTGCGGGTCGTCGGTCTGGATGAAAACGAACGGGTAGCGGCGCACGTAGGCCGGCACGTAATGATCGGCGGCCCAGTAGCCATCGGTCACGAACAGGTTGTCCTTGGCCAGGCCAACGGCTGCCAGGGGCACGGCTTCCTTGCCGGTGAACAGGATCGGGTAGAACTGGGCGATCGAGCCGAACTCGCCCACCACCACCGGCAGCGAGTTGGTGCCGGCGGCGAAGCTGGCCGATTCGGTGCGCAGGCGCCAGTTGGCATGCGCTTCAGCGCTCAGCGGCACGGTCTGGCGGTAGAACAGCGGACCGGTCGGCGCGGCCGCAGCGGCCGGGGTATTCGTTTCAGCAGTCATGGAATGAGTCATTGACGACGCGCCAGTCGGCCCGGGCGCGAAAGCGGGCACCGCATTGATCGGCCACTATAGCGTGGCTTTGCGATGATTTCCGCCTACAGTTCGGTGAATTCGCTGCAGTCCGGCAGGGCCGGTTCGGCCACGTAGCGGCCCGAATCGAAGCGCAGGGTCCGCTCGAAACTGCAGTCCGGATCGCGCGCGGTGCGCAGGTCGCGGTCGCTCAGCGCGCCCCTGGCCAGCGAATCGCGGCTGCGCGAGGCGAATGCCGGGAAACGGGTGGCGGTGCTGGCATAGCGCAGCAGTGGCATGCCACGGCCCTGCGGCAGCAGCGACAGGGTGGCGCTGAAGCGGTATTCGTCGTGGCAGGCGCCCTTGCGCAGGGCGGCATCCTGCTCGCCGTAGCAGGCACGGATGCTGGCCTGCCCCGCCACCGGAAGCGACAGCACGCTGCTGGTCTCCGCCCCTTCGTCAGTGTGATAGATCGTCTCCAGCAGCAGCGTGCTGCTGGAGGCACCGCCTCCCGAATAGCCGGTCGTCCGCTCCACGATGACGCCCACCACCACGTTCTCGAACGCGGCCTGCGCCGGATCGGTGGGTGCGCTGGGTGCGCCCAGGCCGGGCGCAAGGCGAAGGAGGTAGGGCCAGACCTGGAACCGGCCGTCGCGTTCGGGGCCGGTGTAGCCCACATGGCGGTCGCGCGGCTCGGGCTCGCCCGGCACGAACTCCTGCACCTGCAGAGAGGGTCTGGGATTGTTGCGGCTGGCGATCAGGCGTGCGCACCAGGCGCGGTCGGCGGTGCAGTACAGCGGCGATACCGCCTGCGCCATGTCCGGATCGCCCCCTTCCAGCGTCGGCGGTGGCGCGGTGCCGGGCTGCTCGATCAACGACTCGAGCCGGTTGCCGGCGGCATCATGGGTATCGGCCGCAAGGGCCACCCACGGCACGGCCAACAGGAAAACGGCGCAGAGGGCGCGCGGCGCCGGCAGCAGGTATGCGGAGGTATCGGTCATGGCGGTGTCCTTGCTCTGGTCAGTCCGTGCACGCGGCGGCGCCGGCAGCAATGATAGACAGTGGGGTGCCAGGACGCCCGCGCGCAGGCAATCGACGTGGATGTGCGGCTGAGCGGCGAATCGAGCACCAGGCTGCCGACCTCGCGCGACGCGTGGACCGTCCCGCCTGTGGCGCGGCAGCGGTCGCGGTATGCTCAGCCCCCCCTGCCCGGAACCGAGCGCATGCTGCATCACCTGTCCCTTGGCGTGCGCGATCTGCCGCGTGCCGGCCGCTTCTACGACGCTACGCTCGGCGCGCTCGGCTATCGCCGCGTGTTCGACGGCCCGGAATCGATCGGTTACGGTCTGGTCGACGATCAGGACCTGCTGCTGCTCAACCTGACGCCCGACGCGACGCCGCCCGGCGATGGCTTCCATCTCGCGTTCGCGGCGCCATCGGAGCCGGCGGTGCAGGCCTTCCATGCCGCCGGGATGGCGGCCGGCGGCACCGACAACGGTGGCCCCGGGCTGCGACCGGACTACGGCGACACCTACTATGCGGCCTTCCTGGTCGATCCGGACGGCCACCGCGTCGAGGCGGTGCATCGCGGCCACAGCGACTGACCTCGCCCCCCGGCGCGGCCTGCAGCGGTCACGCCGGCTCGGTCTGCTCCTGCGGCGCGGTTGCGCCTTCCACCACTTCGCCGGGCTTGTACTTGGTGTCGCCGAAATACAGCACCCGCCACTGCGCCAGGTTGCCGATGAACCAGTGCGAGATCGAATCGTGGCCGTAGCCGTCGAAGAACGTCTCCACCGCCTCCGGCAGCAGGGTCTTGTTGTCCCAGGCGTCCAGCATGGTGCGTTCGGCCAGGGTCAACGTCTTGCCGCGCTCGCGCTTGCGTCGTAGCGCCACCATCTTGCCGACCAGCGTATCGGTCTCGCTGGCCAGGCCCTTGCGCTGCTTTTTGACCTCGCCCAGCGCGTCGCTGCGCGCGCTGAGCGCATCAGACGCCCGGTTCCATTCGGCGATCTCCTCGCTGGTCATGCTGGAGGCGGCATAGTCGTTCCCGTACGGATCGCGCAGCCGCATCTTCTCCCGCCGCAATGTCTTGACCTCCTCCTCAAGCTGCTGCTGCCGCTGTGCCAGGCGCTGCATCGACGGCAGCTTGTCGCCACGCGCCACGCGCACCTTCAACCAGCGGTGCAGCAGCTCCATGTGCGCGGCCTGCACGTCCTCCATGCGCCCGCGCTTGATCCGCACCGCCTGCAGGTAGGCGTTGTAGACCGCCTGCAGTTCCGGATCTGTCTTGTCGAACTCGGCCCGCACCGGCGACGGCAGGCGGGTCAGCGGATTGAGCAGCACCCCGCCAGCCAGCGCGATGTCGTACATCTCGTTGAGCGCAAAGCGGGCAATGCTGTTCTGCCGGCCCTGGTGCTGCGGATCGTAGCCACCGCCCACATCCGAGTGCACGCCCGGGTACCAGATCTCCTGGGTGTTGTCGGGATAGCGCGCATCGTCGCGGGTGGAATCCAGCGGAAACTGGCCTCGCAGCTCATGTGCGGCGGTCATGTGCACCGACTGCACGACCATCGGCGGAATGCGCATGCCCTCGCCCCAACCGTTGTGGCCGTTGCCCGCATTGACCGCCGCATGGACCAGCGACGGCCATACCGACACCACGGTGTCGTACAGGCCGACGAAGCCGATCCGGATCGGTGTCCTGTCGCGATACAGCCAGGTGCCGTCCGGCTGCCGCTTGCACAGCGCAACCAGATCGCGGACGAAACCGCGCGCCTGCGCCGCCCCGCGGGAGAAGCCGAACACCGCCACGTTGAGGATCACGATACGCATCGACGCCGGCTGCTGCTGGATCTTCATGTCCAGCTCTTCCAGCGCGTAATCGATGCGCTCGCGCCCGCCCTTGCCGATCGCCAGGCCAAGCATGCCGCCGGTATCGCCCACTTCCGGGCAGGGGGTGCCCACGCCGGCAATGTAGGTCGACACCACATTGGGGCGACCATCGATCCGCGCGCTGTACAGTCGCGCGATGTTCGACAACGCCCGTTCGGATTCGCCCTTGGCCAGTTCGGCATCGCGGTTGTTGCCCGTACCGTCGAAGAAAACGGTGAAATGCAGCGCCTGGCTGCAGCCGGTGGTCGCTTCCTCCTTGTCGGGCAGAGAGCAGCTTTGCGCCGCCTGGCGCTGCTGTCGCTCGGCGTCGGTCATCGGGCGGGTGCCCCGCGCCAGCCGCGCGGTGCGTGCGGTGGGGTCGGCGTCGGCCACCGGCTCGGGTGAGCCGGGCTCCAGGTCGACCTGGCCGGGAATGGCGGTTGGGTCTTGGGCCGTCATGGGCGCGCTGCTCCGTCGTTGGCGATGTGGCCCTTGGGCAGCACCTCGCGGCGGGAATCCCAGTAATCCTTCGAGCGGTCGATCAGTTCGGCCTCGACATGGCCGTCCTGGTAGAAATGCAGCAGCAGCGTGCGCGGGTCCGGCGGATACGGCTGCCGCACCGTCACCACCGCCGAACGTGGCTCGCGTGGGCCGGCGGTCTGGTAGGTGTTGGTGGTGAGATCGTAGCGGTCCGACAGCTCCCACTCGACCCGGATCGACAACGGTTTGTCGTGCTTCGGCGCCAGCGGTCCCATCACCGACCCGCCGTTGGTATAGGCCGAGACGCCGCCCATCCACTTGCCGTCCACGCGCACGTCATGCAGGTAGCGGTCACTGTAGTTGAAGGCAAACAAGGTCAGGTACGGCGAGCGCGGCGTCGGTTTGGCCATCGCGCGGGCGCAGCCTGCACTGGCAGCGGCCACGACGATCACGGCCACGACGATCCACAGCAGCGGTTTGTTGCTCAGCATGATGGCTCCACGGCGCAGTGGGCGGCGCGATGCGCGCACCCGGTTGACGATTGAATGATGCCCGGTGCGTTCACCAGCTCTCCTCCATCGGCCACACCTCCTCGCCGATCTCCTTTGCATTGCGCCGCCCGTCCGCGAAGTCGCGCAACCGCACCTGCCAATCCGGATCCTCACCCAGGTCGTCGCCGACCAGCAGCGCCCACGTGCAGACCATCACCACCCGGCGGCTGTCCTCGATGCCGAACGCCGCCGCCACGGCCACCGCGTTGCGCATGAACGCATACCAGTTCGCCGACGGCAGGCGGTCCAGCAGCTCCGGGTCGGTGAGCTGGAAGTGCTCGATCAGCGTGTAGGGATACGACGCGTCGATCAACGCATGCCGCTGCGGCGCGTCAAGCGTCCACGGCACGGTATGCGGATCCTGCATCGGGCAGTGCAGGGCCAGCGTGTCCCACTGGTGGTCGTGCGTCACGTAATGCCAGCGCTCGCCCACCGCCAGGAAGTCATGCCGCTGGGCATCGTTCAGCGCCTGCACCCACCACGGCAGCACGCGGCCGTCGTAGAAGCGCGCGATGAATTCCTTGCCATTCGGATACCGCGCATCCAGGCGGCGCGCCAGCCGCTGGGTCAGTTCGCCGCTCTCCAGCGGCGACTCCAGCAGCGTCAAGGCGCCAAGCGACTGCACACCGTCCTGCAATCGCAGCAGCGCGTCCTGCAGATCCAGCGCCTCCGGCAGCGGCACCAGAAAAACCGAGGTGTCGGCACTGCCGTCGGCCAACAGACCGTCGAACAGCCGCGATGCCGCATAGGGCAGCCGCTTCAGGACTGTCTGGGGCCGCTCGCACTGGGCGCCATCCAGGAGCAGATAGCGCCGGAACGCGGCGTCCAGCGACACTACGGCGGTACTGGGAAACAGAATCGGCAGCATCGCTCAGCCCTTCGGGGTCAGGGGAGCGGCGCGCTGCGCGGCCAGCAGCAGGCATTCCTTGCATACCGACTGCGGGAACACCGGCAACGGGTAGTTGCCGCTGCCGCCGGGCAGGAACGACTTCTTCGCGGCGTGCACCGTGATGGTGCCCGGCGCGGTGAAGGTGATGTTGCCGCCCTCGATGGTCACGCTGGCACCGCCGGCCGTGGCCACATGCACGGTGCGCCCCGCCGCCAGTTCCACCGCGGCCTGCGCGCTTGCCGCGCGCAGCGCGGCCTTGGACTGCACGCGGATGCTGTCGTTCTGCGCCTGCACGTCCAGTTCGCCCAGGCCCGCCACCACACTCAGCGTGCGCGTCTGCGCGCCCTCGCCGGTGCGGGCGGCAGCCAGCATGCCGATCGCCTGGCGGCTGTGCCAGCGCGACTGGCCAAGCACGATGGCTTCGCTGGCCAGGCCGCTGCCCAGCGTCAGTGTCTCGCCCAGACTCCAGTGTATGGACTGGCCGGCGCGATGCAGCACGCCGCCCGGCGCGGCCAGGCCCAGCAGGGGGTCGCCCGTATGCGGCACCCGGCCCTCCCCGGCCGACCCGTCGCGGTCGCCCGCGGCGCCCCGTGCGTCGGCAAAGGCATCGCCAGGTACCGTGGCGCGGGCGCTGCGCAGCACTGCCTCCAGCGGCGCAGCGTCGCCGACCAGTCTGGAATGCTGCGGGCGCCCCACGCCCTCGGCGCTGGCCAGTTTGACCGTCAGGTGCGTGCCGGCGGCCTGCGCGAACGTGGTGCCCAGCGTGTTCAACTGGTTCAACAGCGCAACCGGCGCGGATACGGTGCCGGCCGGCGACGCCGGGCCGGCCGCATACGCGCTCAGCCACAGGCCGGCGCGGCTGCGTACGCTGCCCCAGGCATCGCTGCGCAGTTCGAAGCCTTCGCCGCGCAGGCTGCCGCGGAAGTTGTCGGCCTGGTGGATCAGGTGGCCCAGGGTCAGCGCGCTGCTTGCCTGCGTGGTCGCCAGCTGCACGCGCAACTGGCCGTCGCTGTCGTCGAACAGCAGGCGCGAATGCCCCTCGCCGGCCCACTCGCGCGACTGCACGCCCCACAGCGCGCCTGGATGACGGTGTGCGTCGTCGCCGGCAGCAGCGGCGTGCCACACGGGCGCCTGGCCGCCACTGCGATTGCCCTGTGCACTGGCGATCCGGTCGGTCGCCTGTGCATAGGCGCTGGTGTCGCTCTCGGTGGTCTTTCCGGCGGGCGTCGGGGCGACGCCCGCCTCACCCTGTCCGTTGTAGAGGCTGCCCACCACCACGGGGCGATCAATGTCGCCCTCCAGGAAGCCCACCAGAACTTCCTGGCCGACGCGCGGCAGGAACTGGCTGCCCACGCCCGGACCCGCATAGCGCTGCGCCACACGCAGCCACGTACTGTCCTGAGCGGTGCCTGCGTCCCGGCGATCGGCCTGGAAGTGGAAGCGGACCCGGACCCGGCCCAGGGCGTCGGCATGGACCTCCTGCGGTCCCTCGCCACGGGATGCATCGCCAACCACCACGGCGGTCTGGTAACCGGGCGCCAGGGGACGTGGATTCAGCCGCGCGCCAGTCTCGTCGAGCAGGATCGGACGCCACACCTGGTCACGCGCTACCGCTGCGAAGGTGGCTGCAAAGCCATGCCGGCGCGCGTCTTCCCAGAGCAAGGCAGCGTCGGCATCGGGCTGCACGGCCGGCCCGAGGGCCGCCTCCAGCGCGTCACGGACATCGACCGGCAGGTTGTTGATGCCTGCCAGGCGCAGCGACACCAGCAGCAGCTCCTCGGGCGCATCGCCGGGCAGATCGCGCAGCTGCAGCCACTGGCCGGCGGTGGCGCTGCGCACCGTGCCGCGCCCCTGCCAGTCATTCCAGCGGGCCTCGCTGGCCTGTGCCATCAAGCCCGCGTAGCGGTCCGCTTCGTGCCGATCCACGAATGCGTAGGCACCGCTTGGATCGTAGAGCTCACGCCCGCCGCTCCCGCCGCCTTCCAGCGGCACGCCGGCACCCAGCGAGCGCACGGTGCGGTAATCGTCGCTGTGCAGCGAGAGCGCCTGCGCGCCCAGCTGGCGCCGCTGGCCCAGTGCCTGCACGGCATCGTTCTGCTCGGTGCCATCGGCACGGTGAAAACGGATGCCGCCGCTGCGCGCACTCACCGCGTCCTGTGGCTGCACGCCACTGTCGGCGAACAGCACCAGCGCATGACCACCGTCGTTGCCATCGCCGTCATCGGGCTGCACGCGCCAGCCCAGGCCTTCCTCGGCCAGCAGCCGCTGCACGAAATCAAGATCGCTTTCGCGGTACTGCACGCAGTAGCTGCGCTGACGCGCGCCCTTGAGGAAATCGGCAACCTCCTCGCTCCAGCGCCAGGCCACGTGGCCCTGGTGCGCGGCGAACACACTGTCCACGATCTGCTGCACCGTCTGGTCCTGGAAGACGCGGCTGTGGCGCGTCTGCGCCAGCCAGCAGCTGGCATCGCAGAAGACGATGCGGTAACGCGCCACGCCGCCGTCGGCTCCCAGCAGATGCGCTTCGATCACCACCCCGGTACGGCTGTGCAGGGCACCATCAGCCAACCGGGTCTGCAGGCTCGCGCGCGTGCCCAACCAGGACTCCAGCGGGAGATCGGCCTGCAGCGACAGGAACGTCACCTCATGGCGAAATCCCTGCGACAGCTGTTCCTGCCCGTGCCACTGCTCCACCACCACATCCGGCGCGGCCGGCAGCGAAAGTTGGTACAGACGCTGCTCACCCGACAACCGGGCCGCCTGCGTCATCAGGTTCCGTATTGCATCCATGGCTCACCTAGTCGTGCACGCAACGGGCGCAGCCCGCGACGCTTCCATCCCCTGTGGACACGACGGTAGCAGATGCCAATGACAGACGCACGCAAGCATGACGCGGTATGTTAAAGCGACGTCAATCCCTGCTGTCTCAATACGTCCCGTACGGGACTTCGACGATCACCGGCTTGCCGGGCTTGCCGACCGGCCGCAGGGTGAAGCGATCCAGCGCACCGTCGTCATCGGCGAAGGCCGTGGACTGGAACTGCAGCGTGTACCTGTCCGCGCCGACCTTCACATTGCCCGCCGCATCCAGCGTGGCCGACGGCGGCAGCAGCAATCCGCCAAGATCGCTGTACGCCTCGGCGGCGTCGAAGAACGCATATGTCTGCAGCGCCCCGTCGCGCTTCATTTCATAGACGCGCGGTTCGTACGGACGACTCTCGGTGGTGCCCTCATTGAGCACGTCCGATATCCATACCCCGGGCAGCCGGTAGCGCTGCTCCAGCGCCGCCGCATCCAACCGGTCGCTGGTGACCACCATGCAGCACACGGTGCGCTTGCCCTCGCGATCCAGCACGGCAAACCGTGTGCCTTTGGCGGTCTCCGCCGGCAGCATCGCAAACGGAATGTCTTCCAGCGCCGGCTCGGCGCCGTTCTCGGAATGGAGGTTGCGCCATCCTCCGAAGACCTTGGCATCGGTCGTGGCCTGCGCGGCGGCATCCAGGCCGGCCACCAGCCCCAGCGCCAGCAACAGCGCCTGTGAAATCGTCCTTCCCTGCATGTCGGCGACCCTTCCCCGGTGTCAGTCAGTCATGGATTGCCCGCCCCATCGCGGGCGCGGCCCCTCACGGTGCGTGCACTATGCACCGGCGCCGGCCACCAGGCAAACACCCCGGCGCGCCGTCACCCCGCACGCAAACGCAGGCTAGAATCGGCACGTTCCCAATCACGAGATTTGCCATGCTGGATCAGGATGCCCTGCTGGCCCCCATCGCCGACCACGCCCCCACCGGCGAGGACCTTGCCTTCTCGCCCGAGTTCGACCGTATCCAGGAAAGCCGGCGCGCCGACGACCCGACCCTGGACCAGGGCGAGTGGCAGACCGACATCAAGTACGCCGACTGGTCCAGCGTCGCGCGCGAATGCGCCGACCTGCTGCAGACCCGCACCAAGGACCTGCGCCTGGCAGGCTGGCTGACCGAAGCGGCCACCCAGGTCGAGGGCTTCCGCGGGCTGGCGGTGGGGTACCGGGTCGTGGCCGGTCTGTGCGACCAGTACTGGGACGAGGTGCACCCGCAGGCACCCGACGACGACCAGGAAGAGCGCATCGGCAACCTGAGCTGGCTGCTCAGCAACTCTCTGCAGTGGCTGCGCAACGTGCCGATCGTCTCGGCGCCGCAGGGCCGCTTCACGCTCACCGATTTCGAAGTCGCACACGCCCGCGCCAGCAACGGCGGCGACTATCACGACGACCGCCCCGGGCTGGAGCAGCTGGAAGCGGCACGCCGCGATACCCAGCATGAGTTCTATCGGCAGCTGCTGGAAACCCTGCCCGAATGCGCCGATGCACTGGCAACGCTGCAGGCAGCGGTGGACAACCGGCTCGGCCTGGATGGCCCCAGTTTCAGCGCGGTCCGCGAACAGATCGAGCACATCCAGCGTACGGTGATGCGGTTCGCGCGCGATGCCGGCGTGCTGCTCGACGGCGAGGTGGTCGATGCGCTGGATGCCGAAGACGCGTTCACCGCCCAGCCTGGCCCCGGCGACGCCGCCGCACCGTCGGCACGCAGCCCCGGCGGCGCACCCACCACGCGCAAGGAAGCGCTGCAGCAGCTGCGGCAGGTGGCCGAGTTCTTCCGCCGCACCGAACCGCACAGCCCGGTCGCGTATCTGGCCGAGAAGGCCGCGCGCTGGGGCGAGATGCCGCTGCACGTGTGGCTCAAGCGGGTCATCAAGGATTCCAGCGTGCTCGACCAGATGGAGGAAATGCTGGATATCAACCAGAATCTCGACGGGCAGTAAGCCCGTCGAGCGTCACGCCGTTACTGGATCTTGAATTCAATGCGACGGTTGCGTGCGCGACCGTCCAGGCTGGCGTTGTCGGCCACCGGCTCGTCCGGCCCCTTGCCAACGACGTCCAGGTGGTTGGCGGCGATGCCCTTCTGCACCAGGTACGCCTTCACCGCCTGGGCGCGCGCATGGCTCAGCGCCAGGTTGCTCTCACGTTGGCCGACATTGTCGGTATGGCCGATGACCACGAAGCTGGTATCGCCCATCTGCACCATCTTTTCGGACATCTCGTCGAGAATGCGCATGCCCAGCGGGGTCAGCTTGGCGCTGCCGCTCTGGAACTCGATGATGCGGTTGGCCAGGGTCTGGTCCAGCAGCTTCTGCTGGGAGCCCACCTTGAGCGCGTTGGTCACCGTGTAGGAGGTGTTGCTGGCCAGGCTCAGGTCACTGGCCACCTGCTGGCGCAGCGCCTCATTGCCGACCTCCCCACTGACCCGTACCGACTGGCCGTTGATCTCCAGCTTGCCCGGCGACACCCGCTTCAGCCCGGGGTTGATCATGCCGGCCACGTAGTCGCCCCAGTTCGGCGGTGTGGCGATGGACTCGACCTGCACACGGTCCACCACCCGCTCGGCACCGTAGACCTCACGC
Organism: Stenotrophomonas sp. NPDC077421; assembly: GCF_049545505.1. Classification (NCBI taxonomy): domain Bacteria; kingdom Pseudomonadati; phylum Pseudomonadota; class Gammaproteobacteria; order Lysobacterales; family Lysobacteraceae; genus Stenotrophomonas; species Stenotrophomonas sp. NPDC077421. The sequence continues at coordinate 58,590 of NZ_JBMWDP010000025.1, forward strand.
AGGTTCTTCAGCAGACGGGCCTTGGTGGCCTGGTCGGGGACCACGCCCTCGATCACGACCGGCCGTTCGGTGCCAGCCGCCGCCGGCGCGGCCTGGCCGGCAGCAGCGGCCGAGCCGATCGACGTCAGTACGGCCAGGACAAGTACATAAGCAGAACGAAGGCGCATGGTCAGGTTCCCAGGAAAGTCTCGCCGAACAGGCTGCGCGCCGTGCTCAATGCCAGGTCATCGCGATCCAGATAGCTGGCAAAGCGATTGAGGTTGTAGTCGCTGTGCAGGTAGTCGTCTACCCATTCGGCCTGCTGCACGCGGATCAGGAAGTCGCCGGCCTCGGCCGGGTCCAGCACCGCGCGCAGCGCGTGCCGGTCGGCACCGTTGAAGCCCACCACCATCGTCGGCGCGGCATCGTTGCGGATCAGGACGGCCAGCTCGAAATCGCCACGGGCAACGAAGCAGGACACGATGTCCAGCCAGAATGCCGCCACCAGCGGCCGGTACAACGGATCGCGCACCAGCGGAAACACCAGGGCCCTGTCCACGTTGACATCGCCGCCGCTGAGCACCGGCTGCAGCAGCAGGCCGAGTGCCGGCAGCGCCTGCTTCAGCACGACGTCCGGATGGCCCGCATCGCGCAGCAGGCGTTCCATCGAGCCGATGGTCTGGCCGTCGAGGAAGTCACGGAATGTGGCGTTGTAGGCGCTGGGATCGGTGCTGATGCTGAAGCGCGCATCGGCCAGCTCGTTCAACGCCGGACCGGCGTCTTCGTCACTGAAGGCCTGGCGCGCCATGCGCGACAGTCCCGACCACGCGTTGGACATGGCCAGCGGGCTGCGGCCGATGAACGGCAGCGGCTCGGCCGCCTCCAGGCGCACCGCCGACAGCAGCGGGAACCGCCGCTGCGAGGCATCGCGACTGGCCAGGAAGTGCCCGCACAGGACCAGCTTGCTGCGCGAACCGAGGAAGGCGTAGTGGATCTCGGGCGAGGCATCATAGACGCGCTTCCAGTCCGGGTTCTGCGCCAGCAGTTCCACGCTCTCTCCGGCCCAGCGGTCCAGCCAGCCGAGCAGCTGGTGGTTGTCCGCCGCGCGCACGAAGTCGCCCCGCGACGGCACCTTGCCGAAGTAGGACACCCCGGCACTCACGGCGCGGCTCATGGCGTACCTCCGGTCGACTGCGCAGGCGCGGTCGGCGCAACGGCACCGGGCGCGGTCGGCGCGGGTGCCACCGGGCCGCTGCCGGCCACGGTCTGCGGCAGCTGCAGGCCGCGCTGCCAGTCACCGCCATCGGCGGCAGCACCGGCACGACGCACCACGCGCATCTCCACCGTCACCGCCACGCCATCGGCGCTCCAGGTGATGCGGCTGCTGCCACCGTCCAGGTGCTCGTACTGGCCTTCCTTCATCAGTCGGCTGAAGCCATTGGCGCCGGCGGCGTTGAACACCTCCACGGTGCGGCCATCCGGGGCCACCGCGGTGACCTTCGCGCCAGGCACCTGGCCCAGGTTCGGGTACTGCATGGTGGTCCACTGCGGCGGCGTGTTGCGGTAGCGCAGGGTCTGGCCATCGATCTCGATCGTGTACTCGATCGCACCGGTGGCCGGCGACGGCAGCAGCTCGAAGATGGTGGTGTCCTGCGAGGCGGCCCCCGCTGCTCCCCCGCTGACCCAGTTGCCGTACTTGGCCACCAGCTCGTTGGACAGGGTGATGCCCATGCCCGCCCAGCGGCGCGCTTCCAGCAGGTTGCCGCGCTGGATCACCAGCGTACCCAGGGCGTCCTTGTTGAACGCGGCGATGCTGCCGCTGGCACCGAAGATCGCGGCAATGTCGCTTGGCGCGGCATCCACGTCCGAATTGAGATTGAAGGGATACTGCTGGCCGATGCGTGCCTTGAACGGCTCGTACACCTGCGCGCCCCAGCTGCGGTTGACCTCACCCTCGGTCGGCTCCACCAGCGCCATGAAGGTCTGGGTCAGCGGACGCAGCAGCAGCGGGCGCAGCGCGTCGCGCTGGGCCGCATCCAGGCCGGTCAACACCTGCTCGTCGACCAGGGCCAGTGCCACGCTCAGCTCGGAGCCCTCATTGCTGAAGGTGTCCTGCATCAGCTTGCGCGTGCCCACGCCCAGTTCGCCCTGGCTCTTGATGTTGTTCAGGCGCGCACGCAGCTTGCCCAGCGTTTCGAAGTACGCGTCGATCACCGCCGGCTGGTCCGCGCGCTTGGTGGTCAGTTTGGCAATGCCTTCGAACGCCTTGCCGATCGGGCCCACCGGCTGTTGCTGGACCGCCGCCTCCGGGTCCTTGCGCAGGATGGTCTTCTGGAACCATGCCACGAACCCGCCCTTGGCCTTCTTCGAACGCGCTTCGGCGGCCGGGTTGTCCCAGATGGTCTGCTCGTTGATCTTCTCCAGCAGCAGGCGCAGCGGCGAGTTGGTGGCGTCGCCCAGCGTGTTGATGCGCGCGGTGGCCTGCTCGAAGGTGTCGAACTGGGCGATGCTCAACCCCTGCATGAACTTGGTCCATTCCTTGGCGTACTCCTGCTTGTACAGAGTCACCAGTTCGCGCGAAATGTGTTCCGGGCTGCCCGCCAGCGACAGATCGCTCTGCTCGGTGGTATCAAGCACCCAGTCGGTGGTGCTGAGCTGGGTGTTGGCCGCTTCGTTGATCGCGTCCTTGACATAGTCCTCCCACGCCTTGCGCGAGAAGGCACCGGAAATGGCGTAGCTGCCGGTGATCAGACGGCCGTTGCGCTCTTCGCCAACCAGCGAATCCACCGTCACCGTCGGGAAGCGGGCACCGGCACGCGCCTTGATCTGCGCGAACACGCGCTGCATCGCCGGCTGCCCCTTCATCACCTTGGTCAGGGCCTGGCGGCTGTCGCTGACCAGCGTCACCTTGTTCTGGATCTGAGGCCAACCCGGATCTGCCGACTGGGCCACATAGAAGTTCATCAGTTTCTCGGCGGCCCGCACCATGTCCTCGCGACTCATCTGGCCACGGTTGGCATCCAGCCAGTTGCGCCAGAACAGGGTCAGCTGCTGGGACAGATGCGCGCTTTCCACCTGCTTGCGGTTGCCCAGCATCAGGTAGGTCTTGAGGGCGTTGTACGCATCGTTGGTGCTGGTCGGCGACGCGTTCTGGTACAGCACCTCGCTCTCCGCTGCCGCCTGCGTGCCCTGCCCCAGCTTGTCACGCTCGGCCACCACCTGGCCGAGGTAGCCCTCCAGGCTGCTCACGGTCGGATCCAGCATCACCTGCTGCATGCCGTGGTAGTACTCCTTCATCAGCTTGGCGCGTATGTTGTCGCCCTGGTACAGCCCCAGACTGGTGGTGATGCCACCCTGCTTCTTGTAGCGGTCCAGCTGCTCCATGCGGTCCTGCAGCAACAGCAGCGCATCGATGCGCGACTTCAGGTCCACGCGGTCCTTCTGCACGCGGACAGCCTGCTCCAGGTCCTTGGTGGCGTTGTTCACCAGTTGCACGTTGGTGGTGTACGACCAGGTCCACAGGCCCAGCGCGAGGGCCAGCACGCCCACCGCACCGAGGAAGACGCCATAGCGCAGGCGGTTCTGGTGCGGGCTGGAATACTGACGCACCAGTTCCTTGTCCGAGAAGATCACCTTGCGGAACAGGTCCTTGAGGAAGAACGCGGTCTGCCCGGTAGGCGCGGCATCGGTATCGGCGCCGCGCGAGGACAGCGAGAACTGGCGGCCCACGCGCTCGGACGCGTGATGCACCGAATGCCCTTCCTGCAGTGCGCTGCTGAAGTAGAACCCACGGAACACCGGCTTGAACTGGAACGGATTGTCCTCGAACAGCGTCGCGATGAAGGTGCGCAGCGCCGGCTTGATGCCGACGAACTCCAACGGCAGCGTCAGCAGCCCCGGCGACACCTCGCGACCGCGCTGCATCGCCATGTGCGACAGGCTCATTTCCTTGATGCCTTCGGCCAGCTCATCGAAATGGGCATCGAAGGCGGTCAGCGCATCACTCTGCGCCTGCACATCGAACGGCAGCGTCGCACCCCACACGCTTTCGCGTTCGGACGGATCCAGGTTGCGGAAGAACTCGCTGAACCCGGCGATCAGATCGGCCTTGGTGAACAGCACGTACACCGGCGCGAACACTTCCAGCCGCTCGGTGATCTCCTGCACGCGCTGGCGCAGGTTCTTGGCCAGTTCGATGGCGAACTCGGGCTTGCTGCCGGACAGTTCGGCGATGCTGACCGCGATGATCACCCCATTGATCGGCGCGCGCGGACGGTTCTTCTTCAGCAGGCCAAGGAAGGTCAGCCACTCCATGCGGTCTTCAACGCTGACCGAGTAGCGGCCGGCGGTATCCAGCACGATCCCGGTAGTGGTGAAGTACCAGTCGCAGTTGCGGGTGCCGCCGATGCCCTGGATCACATTGCTGCGGTTGTCCTCGAACGGGAACTGCAGCCCGGAGTTGAGGATCGCGGTGCTCTTGCCCGCCGCCGGATTGCCGATGATCACATACCACGGCAGTTCGTACAGCGCTGCCTTGCCCTTGAGCGCCCCCAGCCGCGACGACTTGATCTGCTTGACCGCCTCCATCATGCGTGACCGCAGCGCTTCGGTGTCGGCGCGTTGCGCCGGTTGCGCCGATGCGACCGCCTGGTCGGCCTGGGTCTGCACCATGGCTTCCACACGCTTGGCCGCCCGCCGGGCCAGGATGCGCTTGATGACCCACACGATCAGCGCCAACAGCAACAGCGCCGCCAGCACCACCGCCACCCAGATGCCGATCTGCCGGGCCTCGGCCGCGCCGAAATACGCCAGCGACCCCGCGCCGATCAAGCCGATCACCATCCACAGGCGATAGTCGCTGAGGAAGAACCTGAAATTACTCAACATCATCTAGGCGTCCAGGGTTAGGCCGGCGACACGCTGTCGGCCGACGGGTCATGCGAAGAATGGAAATCCACCAGCGCCGCCAGGCGCTGGTCGGGCGCGGATACGCCGAGAATCAGTGCCGCGCTCTGCGCAGCGACCGCGTGGTGATGGGCGAGCGTCAACAGCGCCAGCGGCAGTACCGGCCCGAGTTCGCCGGCACAGACCGGCAGGGCCAACGTCTGCCGGCCGATGTCCATATCCGGATTGACCGCCGTGGCGGCGGCCGAGGCATCCACCGCCAGTTCACTGCGCTGGTCGGCATCGTGCAGCACCATCTGCACCCGATCGGGCGGCAGCGTCAGGCTGCCCAGAAGGCCACGCCCGAGCGCCTCGCTCTGCCGGCGGCGTTCCGCCGCGCCCGCCTGCGGCGCCAGTTCAATCCGCTGCGGTCGCCATACCACGGGCGTTTCCTTCGTCACCACCGACGGCGTGGCGAACAGCACGCCTGCGGCGCCTTCGCCCGGAATCATGCCTTCCTTGTTCTGCCGGTGCAGGATGCGGTTTTCTTCCAGCCACGCCGCCACTACGCCCGGGTCGATCGCCGAACTGCACGAGAGCAGCAGATACCACGGCGGCGTCCCCTGCCCGACCGCATCGGCAATGCGCTGCACGCGCGACCACACCTCACCGGCGTCGGCCGCGATGCCGACGTCAACCGTGAACCGCCGGGCGTCCAGGCCATTGGCCTCGGCCCGACCCTGCAGCCACTCGGCGCAGAAGCCGCGCACCGACACCGACCAATCGACCGGCACCAGCAGTTCAATGGCCAGCACAGAGTCCACCACCTGCTCGTCACGACGGCGCAGGCCGGCCACCACGCGCTCTTCGGCCACCTCAAGTTCGGGCAAGGCGAGCAGCGCCTGCGCCAGCAGGCTGTCGGCCACCGGTTCGAGCAGCGCCATCGCACGGCGCTCGGCGGCGCGCGTATCGAAGGCACCCATCTGCGCTTTCAGCACGCGGGCGTCGTCGAGGTCGGCGGCCGCGCACATCAGCAGCGGCAGTCCGTCGCGATCATGGAAGCGCCCGTCCAGGCCCGGTCGTGGCAATGCGCCCGCAGCCGCGAGCAAGGCGCCCGCGTCCATGTCCAGGCCCAGCCGCATGTCGGTGGCCAGCACGGCCACCGAGGACGGGCGCGACGCGGCGTCCGTCGCCGTCGAGGCCGTCGGCGTGTCCGCCGCGTCCGGCGCATCGGCTGCGGCCACGGCCTTGTCCAGCATCGAACGGCCGGCATTGCGCAGCATGAAGCCGGCGCTGCTCACGCCCACCGGCAACAGGCCCAGGTACGCCAGCATCTCCATGCCGGTCGGTACCGTGCCACTGTTCCGCCAATAGAAAATCACGCTTCCCCAGGTCACCGCGAACACCGCGATCACCGAAAACGCCTTCCCAAGTATCCCGGACATCTAGCGTCCCGCTCCCTGAGTCATCGAACCATCCTGTTCCGTCGAACCGACGCTGCCTGTCAGTTGATGCCTGTCGTTGCCTGCGATGCGATCAGCGTGGCGCCGCAGCCGGTGCGGTCTCCATCGCGCGCGACCGGATTGCCGTCGATGATCACCGTGGCGTCGCCACTGACGATGGTGGTCGGCCCATGCGCCGCGCACACCGCCTTGTCGCCGATGCGCGCTACGGGCTTGCCGCCGATGTCGGTTTCGGCAGCGCCGCTTACCACCGTGCCACCGTGGCTCAACTTATCCCCGACTACAACAAATGGTCGTGACATCAATCATGCTCCTTGATTGCGTGCGCATCCGGTCATTCCATCGCCCCCTGTACCCCCTGGCGATCCGGATCGTCCCGCAACGATACCAGTAGACCGGCGAAAGTATCACCCTCCCGCCAATTCAGCTTTCTTGGCCGCACGCGCCGCGCGGCAACGCTGCGACATTTCCACGTGCACATAATCCTTGATGCTGCGCCAGTTGCCGCCCCACTCCAGCCCGGCCTGTTCGGCCAGTTCGCCGTACAGGAAGTAGGCGCGCTTGGTCCAGGGATCCCCCATGTCCCATTGCAGCTTGCCATCACGGATCGGTGCGCTGTCCACGCCAAGCCCATACTGATGGCAGCTCTGCCAGGCGCCCGCACGCGTCGCCTTGCCGCCGCTCATCAGCTCGGCCTGCCGCTCGGGGCTGCGGTACCCTTCCACCAGCACCATTTCATACCCGTATTGTCGGCGCATGACTTCGTAGATCGCCAGCACGCGCTGCTGCAGGTCCGGATCAATCTGCCCCCATTTTCTGTCGGCCGTCACAATTTCCGGCCGCGTGCGGCGAATCTCTTCGGTCGTGAAGACCTCCGGCGGCGGCGGCGGCGGCGGGGTCAGCCGTTCGCCCCGCAGCAACTGGGCCACCATCGAGCCCGACGCGGAAAGGTCGTCGCCCTGGAACTCATCGAGCACCACGTTCTGCCGCGTGATCAGAATGACCAGCGGCGGAATCGACAACAGCAGAACGGCCGCCGCAAGGACCGGCCAATGCCGTCGCAGCGCCCCCTGCGCCGCGCCAAGCTCCTCGCGCACGCCGCCCTGCAGACGGTCGGTGCGCTGCGATACACGCCGACCGGCGCCACTGGCGGCCTGGCCGACGCGACCGAACCAGCGGCCGAGCTGCGCCTGCACACGATCAAAGGCATCGGGAAACATCAGTACCCAGCACACCATTGCCATGACCACCAACAGCACCACCGCTCCTATGACAATGACGACCACTGCTGCTCCCTGAGATACGCTGTTGACGGCCATGCCCCAGTCACTAGAATGGGGCGGTTCGCTTTCGGCAGACGCCGACCCAAACAAGGGCTGGATGCACTTGAATAATGGCGGAATAAATCGACCAAGTCTGCTCTCAGGGGGAGCGCAGACGAAGAGTCCGGCAGCAAGCTCTGGCCGGATCCTGGCTGACATGGAAGGACGGCCGGTGGCCGGCGCTGCACGCGCCGCACCCGCAACCGGAGCCCGATCACGTCGTTGGCTGTGGCTGTCGCTTATGGCGTTGGCCGTCGTCGTCGTGGGCGCGTTGGCCGCTTGGCGGATGAGCGCGGGCAGCAGCGCCGAGGAACCGATCGGCTACTCGCTGCCCCCGGAAAGCAACGCCGATGCAACAGCTGCACCGTCACCTGATGCCGGTGGCGCGACCATCGTCGATGCCGCCCCGGCACCCGCCGACGCCGCATCCACCGCAACGACGCCGGCAACCGGCGCGGGCACCGATGCGACAGATCCAGCCACACCGGTGGCCGGCGCGGCGGCGGCCGCCACGGCCGGTGCCACCGCGGGCGCTGCACGTGCGGCCGCGCCCGCGACCATCGCGCGCACCTCGCGTGACAGGCCCAAAGGCGACGAGAATCTGCTCGGCACGCTGCTGGGCATCATCAAGGAAGAAGACAAGTCCAAGCCCAAGGCAAAGGCGCAGGCCAAGCCGGAGACGATGGATGCGTTGATCGCCCAGATCCAGGCCGACGAGCGCCAGCAGGATGCAGACGCCAACACCGCGTTCGACAGCATCGGCGGCAAGAAGTCCACGGCGTCCACCAGCTCCAATATCCAGTCGCAGCTGCGCCGCTGCCCGGGCGCGAACACGCTCAAGGGCATCGACTGCCGCCGCAAGATCTGCGCCGCGGTACTCGGCAAGGATCCGGCCTGCCCGGCGATGTAAGTGGCGCGTCACGCGGCATGACTGCACTGCGCCCCGACGGACGCTCCGACGACATCAGCGTGCACTGGCTATGGGCCACGCCGCTGGCGATCGGGCTGTGCATGCTGGCCCTCACCGCCTGGTTCGCGCGCGATGCGCTGCGCTTCCGCGCCGCATCGCTGAGTGCCACCGGCGAGGTGGTCGGCGTGGTCGAGGTCTGGTCGACCGACCGCGACAGCGATGGCCAGCGTCGCCAGTTCTACTGCCCGCGAATCAGCTTCATCGCCAACGATGACCAGCCGTATCAGTTTGTCAGCGGCCAGTGCAGCTTCCCTGCGGACCATGCCACCGGAGATGCGGTGAAGGTGCGCTATCGCGCCGATGCGCCCGACGAAGCGCGTCTGGACAGCACCTTCGCCGAGTGGGGTCTCTCGCTGATCTGGGGCGGCCTCGGCCTGCTGCTGACCGTGCTTGGCGTCGGCCTCGGCGTGCTGCTTTGGCCACGCAGAAGCATGCGCCGAACGCGCCGGCGCGCCCGCTGACCCCGGCACCGCGCACGCGCGCATCTGTGCGCCAGCATTCACATTCCAAACAGGCTGCTTGTTACTATTCAAAGCATCACTGTCAAAGGAACCTGGCATGTTTTCCAACCGTACCCTGATGGCCGCAATGCTGCCGATGACGCTCATCCTGGGGACGGCTGCGTGCCACGCCGATGACGGCAAGGCGGCCGCGACGCCGCCAACGCCCGCCACTGCGGATACGGCCAAGGCGGTCGATGCGCTGAAGGCGAAAACCCGCGCGCAGCTGGTGCAGGTCAAGGGCGGAACGTTCCTGATGGGCGATTTCGGCCCGCAGCACAATGACGAGAAACTGCCCTACTCCGGCACCACCGACGATGATGTGCTGCGCAAGGTGACGCTGGACGATTACGCGCTGCAGTCGCACAAAGTGAGCTATGCCGACTTCGATGTGTATACCGACGCGGTGGGCAAACCCCGGGTCGCGCAGAGCACACTGGACCAGCCCTATCGCACCCTGCCCGATATCGCGGCCGGTGTGAGCTGGACCCAGGCCGTCGCGTACTGCGAATGGATCGGCAAGCAGATCGGCACCCCGATGACCCTGCCCACCGAAGCCCAGTGGGAATACGCGGCGCGGGCCGGCGGCAAGATGCGGGTCTACGCGACCGACACCGGCACGCTGGAGGACGGCCGCAACGTATCCAGCATCGCCCAGTACGACGCCTTCGCCGACATGCATGGCACGCGTTCACGAACCAGTTCGCTGGGCGCGTTTCCCCCCAATCCCCTCGGCCTGTATGACATGGTTGACCACGGCTATGAGTGGGTCGCCGACTGGTACGCCCCCGAGTACGATCCCCGCCAGACCCGCAATCCGCGCGGCCCGGCCTCGGGTACCGAGCGCGTGCAGCGCAGCAGTACGGACCGTGCCGCCGATCAGCTTTCGATCACGTCGATGACCTTCACCCGCAATCACCGCGTGCCGGAACCGGGCCCGATGACCGATGGCGAAGGCAATGTGCTGGAAGGCAATCCCAACCCGAACGGCGGCAACGGCTTCCGCTGCGCGACCGCGCTCCGCTGAGGTGCAGACCGGCAGGGAGGCTGAACCTCCCCGCCGGCACTGGCGTCAGGCCATCATGGTGGTGTCGTCGCGGTTCAACCAGACGTCCACCGGGTCCATCATCGCGAAGGTCGGGGATTCCGTGCCGTCCAATGCGGCCAGCTGCACCGGATCGTCGATGGCGTTGAGGTATGCCACCTCGTAACCGCGCGGGAATTCCTTCAGCAGTGCGACGCGCTTTTCCATGTACTTCTGCAGGTAGGTATTGCCGACATCCTTGGGCTTGTCGCGCGACAGCACGTTCATCTGCTTGAACACCGACGGCAGGTCGTTGTTCAACGACCAGCCGTAATCCAGGAACCGCACCACGTCGCCCTCGGCCTTGCCCGAATCGGCGCGGCGGCGGCCGTCCACCGTCATGTGCTGCATTACGTTCTCCCACTCCGGACGGGTGGTGATCGGCAGCATCACGTTGAGGATCGCCTGCTTGTGGGCCGGCAACGCATGCACCTGCACGTCTGTCCAGCCCACGTCCATCGTCGGTGCGTTGTGGGTATGGGTCTCGGCGTAGTGGCGGGTGATCGCATACAGCAGCATGCCGCGGGTTTCCGGCGTGGCGTAGACCAGCCATTCCGGCTTCTGGTTGATGCTGTTCACCAGCTTGGAGCGTGCCTCCGCGCGCTCCAGGCGCGCCTGGAGCGAATCGAACATGACGTTGACCGTCGCGAACGACTCCGTCAGGTACTGGCCGACCCTGCTGTCTTCGGCGATGACCATGAACAGGATCTGCGACAACGCCTGGAACGCGTCCTGGGCGATGTAGGTGAGCGCCTTGAAACCGGCATGCGCGAGTTGGTAATACACCCACTTGACGAACTCGACCATGCCGCCGGCATCGACCGCGAAATCGACCGCGCCTTTGGCACCGAGCCCCCAGCACAGACGGGCGGCCGCCTTGATGCGGAACTTGCCCTTGGCGTAATAGATCACCAGCTGCGCCTTGGCACCCGCACCGGCACTGCCGGCGATGTCCACCGACAGCTTGGCGAAGCTGACCGGCTCACGGCGATCCGGCGGCAGCCAGCGCAGATCGCCGGACGGAATGATGCCACCTTCGACGCCGGCGAAGACCTCAGCGTTGATTTCCACACCGGCCTTGCTGCCCTTCGGCGCGCCTTCGTTCTGCCCCATCGGCACCACCCGTGCGGGATCGAGGTTGGCGCGCGGCAGCCCGTGGGCGGTATCGAAATTCTCGGACATCGAATCGCCGCGGTCGCGCGGGGTGGGCGTTGCGGTCGGCTTCCCACCAACGTAGGTCAGTTCGGCCGAGCCGACCACCGATGCCTTCGCACCGAGGAAGCCATACAGCTCGCAGGCCACCACAAACACGATCGCGCCCAGGTCGATGTTCTGGAACTGCATCTGCCAGCCTTTGGCCGACGGCACCGAATAGGTGTGCACCCACTTGGCTTCGAGCAGCACGAGCTTGGCCGAGGCACTGCCCTGCGCCTTGACGCTGGCGGTCTTTTTCTTCGGGTCCCAGTTCGCCTCGGCGCTGGCACCGGCACCGGCCACGAAACGCAGCCACTGCGCCGAACTCTGCACCTCGTAACTCTCACTCTTCTTGACCGTCTCGGCGAACTCGTTGCCGGCCACCTCGATGAAGTCGAACACGTACGGGTCGGTCTTGACCTCCTTGCTGACCTTTGCCGCCGTCGTGATCTTCTTCAGCGACTCCATGAACTTGGCGCGGTCGAAGTCCTCCTTGCCGTAGGGGTCATGCTTGGCCTTGTTGGATGCGGTCGTGTTGCCGGCCTTGACCTTGCCCGCCACCCCCATGTCCACCTTGATCGGGATGCCCTTGACGCGTCGCCGCTTGAGATCCTCGTACTTGGCCTTGGGGATGTAGCGGCGGCGCATGCCCATGCGGTCCTTGACCCCACCGTTGCCCGTCGTGCGGCCCTTGTCATAGGTCTCGAACGTCACCAGCTCCTGCAGCTCGGTCAGCTTGTCGAACTTGTCGTTCAACATCTTGGCCACGTCGTCCTCGGCGATGCCCAGCGCCTTCTCGGCCGCCTTGACTTCCTCCGGGCTGCGCCCCTGGAGCGCCAGGGTGAGCTTGTCGCGGGCGCGATGCAGCCCGGCCATCGTGTTCTCGATGGTACCGCTCAGGGCTTCGAACTCCTCCCATTCCTTCGGCCCCAGCAGCAGCATTTCCTCGGCCTGCGGATTGAGCACCGCCGGCGCGCTGACCTTGCCCTGGATGGTGGCAGTCCGCCCATCCTTGGGTTCGGTGGAGGCGATCTGGCTCTTCAGCCCAAGCACGTACTTGGTGACCTGCTGACCCTTGATCAGCGGCACGAGCAGCTCGGTGTTGCGGCCGGACTTGCTGCCTGGCAGCGTGAACTTGAATTTCAGCGGCTGGTTGCAGGTGATCCGCGGGGTCATGCCGTCCTTGCCGGTACTGCCCTTGACCGGCTTGCGCGCGGCATCCAGGCCGGCCACTTCGTCGCCGTCCTTGTTGCGCATTACCGCTTCATACGGCGCACTGGCGATCGGCGTATTGTTGGCCTGCATCTGGAACAGCACGCGCAGGTAAGGCTGCAGCGACAGCTCGCAGACCACCGGCGCCATCGTGATCGCGTTGGTGCCGATGCTCAGCTCGTTCCTGCCACCATGCACCGGCTTGCTGACCGGTTTCAGGTCGGGCTCGGCCCACTGCTGCAGGTCGTAGTCCCAGACCTGCAGCGTGAAGCGCAGCAGCGTGGGCGCCTTCATCGGAATGACCGGTGCGATCGGCCTGACGCTGGTCAGCGGAAAGTAGCCCTGCTTCTGGCTGTCAACGTTGACTGTGTAGCCGTTGGCGTCGGTTGCGCCCGTCGCGACCTGTTCGCGCCCCGGCAGCTGGAGGATCCGATAGCGCACCTTGGCGGCGGGGTGAACGCCGCGGTTGCCGTCTTCGTAGGTCAGCCTGAAATTTCCATTCGCCATATCATTCTTCCTGGAGGTGTCCGGCGGGGGCCTTCATGGCCACTCAACCTTCTTCGGGAGCGAGGTAGTAGCCTTCGTGCTGCTGCTCGTCCTCGCCAACGATCAGATGGATGGTTTCCGGCCCGGCGGTCATCACCTGCTCGGTCTCGCCCTGGGCATTGGTGGTGCCCTCCTTGATCGTGCCATCGGGCATCAACAGGGTGTACGGCGCATTGGCCATCATCTTGCCGGTGTAGTCGCGCAGTACGTATTTGAGCTTGAAGGCCTCTGCCGTGTTGACCAGCACCACGGAGCCCGGCACCGATGCCGGCCCGGTCCACTCCCGCTGGCTGGCCTTGAACTCCACCTTGCCCGGCGCGCCCAGTTCGATGTTGTCGCCCTCGATGCGCAGGTACGCACCGGCGGCAGTGGCCAGTACGTGCCTGGCCGGTGCCGACACCAGCACGTCCGCTTCGGTGCTGGCGATCTTGACCGCGGTCTTGGCCGCCAGCTGCGCCACGTTCTTGTGCGC